>JAJTFU010000040.1 GCA_021299075.1 Novosphingobium sp.
CGATACGAGTGCAATCGAAGGCTACCTCAAGGGCGCGCTCTCGGTCTCGTTGATCTACTCAGGGCAAGCCGGTCTGCGCTCCTACGATGCGCAAATGGGCCACCTGACGATCGACCCTGGCCAGCCCTCCGAAACCCGCCGCTTCCAGCTTGCTCACCAGCTTGCCGCCCTGGCGCTGAAGGACGAAATCGCCGCGGTTGTTGAAAGCGCCGAGCTGCGTAGCGCCGCCAGCCGGCAATTGCTGTTCGTCGGCCTGTGCAATTACGCGGCGGGCGCCTTGCTGATGCCCTATCGCCGCTTCCGCAGCGCCGCGCGCGCGGTGCGCCACGATATCGACCGGCTGGCGCAGCAGTTCGGCGTCAGTTTCGAACAGGCCTGCCACCGCCTCTCCACGCTCCAGCGTGAGGATGCGCGCGGGGTGCCATTCTTCTTCTGCCGGGTCGACATGGCCGGCAACATCACCAAGCGCCATTCGGCGACCCGGCTGCAATTCGCCCGGTTCGGCGGGGCCTGCCCGCTGTGGATCGTGCACGAGGCCGTAGCGATCCCCGACCGGATCCTGGTCCAGCTGGCCGAGACGCCCGACGGGGTGCGCTACGTCTCGATGGCCAAGGGGCTGGTGAAGCCCTCTGGCTCATACGACCGCGCCCCGCGCCGCTATGCCGTGGCGCTGGGCTGCGAGGCCGAGCACGCCAGCGAGTTCATTTATGCTGATGGGCTGGACCTGCGCTCCACCAGCGCAGCTGCCCGGATCGGCATTTCCTGCCGCATCTGCCCCCGCGCCGATTGCGACCAGCGCGCCTTCCCGCCCAGCGACCGGGCGATCAGTGTCGACCCCGACCAGCGCGGGGTGGTACCGTACCGGGTGGGCTAAGCCTTTACGATCCCCAGCCGGATCATGTCGCGCGCGGTATCGAGAATGCTCTCCTCCGGCGGGCGAGGGTTCCAGCCGAGTTTGGTGCGAGCATGGCTGATATCGGTATCGCGGACATTGCCGAGCTCGCCCAGAACCTGCCGCACCACCGGATCGAAGCGGCCAACCAGCCGCATCAGCCAGTCGGGCAGCTTGCGCTTTGGCACCTTGCGGCCTTGCGGTCCCAGCCCTTCGCGCAGGATCGCGGCGACTTCGGCCATCATCAGGAACGGGCCGGAGCAGATGAAGCGCTCGTTCGCCATGTCCGGCATGGTCAGACAGCGCACATGCATATCGGCCACGTCGCGCACGTCGACCACGCCGAAGCCCAGGTTCGGTAGACCCGGCAGCGAGCCTTCGAGCAGCTTCTTGATCGCCTCGAGCGAGGTCGAGAAATCGCCCGATTGCAGTGGTCCGAGCACCAGCGATGGGTTGACCGTGACGAACTCCATGTCTCCGCCTTCGGCCGCCACCCAGTCGCGCGCGGCGCGTTCGGCGATGGTCTTGGACCTGACGTAGGCATAGGCATCCGGGCTGGCCGGATCTGTCCAATCGGCCTCAGTGAAAACGGTCTTTGACCGGCCGTGACCATAGGCGATCGCCGCCATCGAGCTGGTCATGACAAAGCGCTTCACCCCCGCCGCCTTGGCCGCCTTCAGCGCGCGCAAGGCGCCATCACGGGCCGGCACGATCAGCTCATCGTCTGTTTTCGGAGCATTGGCGGGCAGCGGGGACGCGACGTGGGCGACGTCGCTGCAGCCAGCCATGGCCTCGAGGTATGAACGGTCCAGCCCGCATCGATCAGCTGGCGGATGAGGAAGCCGGCGATATAGCCGCTGCCTCCGGAAACGAAGACTGTGCCTGCCATTGTCGTTACCCCTTAAAACCGGATCATGATCTTGCGCGCCAGCGCCGGCGAAATCGAGTTCACCAGTTGCAGCACCTTGACCATGCCGACATTGGCCTCGTCAGCGCCCTGCTCCATCGCGGAAACGATCTGGCGGGCGCACTCGTCCGGCGCCATTTTCTTGCTGCCGCGCCCGGCCGTAAGCTTGGTCTCGACCACCGGGGGCAGCGCTTCCAGCACATGCACACCGGTGCCCTGCAACTGATAGCGCAGCGCCTGCGAATAGGACCGCAGCGCCGCCTTGGTCGCGCAATAGACCGGCCCGCCCGCGCGCGGGGCAATCGCTAGGCCCGAGGTTACGTTGACAATCATCGCCTCGGGCCGGGCCTTGAGCACCGGCATCAGCCCGGCGATCAGGTGGATCGGGGCGTTGAGATTGAGGAAGATCGTGGCGTCCGACGCCGCGAGGTCTGGCGCGGCTTCGCGGAAGTCATGATCAACCCCCGCCCCGGCATTGTTGACCAGAATGTCGATATGCCGGCCCTTCACGCCGGCCAGCACGGCATCGACCCCGGCCTGGGTGGAAAGATCGGCCTGGATCACCTCGAAGCCTTCGTCGCGCGTCGCCGCGACACGCTCTGCATTGCGGCCTTGCGTGATCACCGTTGCGCCCTTGTCGCGCAATTGCAGGATCAGCTGGGCGCCGATCCCGTCGGTCCCGCCGGTAACGAGCACGGTCTTGCCTGCGAGTTGCATCGCCATTCTCCCCTGTGTTCTTGCCGGGGAGCCTAGCATTCAAGTTGCAGAATGCAACTAACGCATCAGGACCAGCTCTTCGGCCATGCTGGGATGCAGTGCGACGGTAGCATCGAACTGGGCCTTGGTCAGTCCGGCTTTCACCGCAATGGCAGCGGCCTGGAGGATTTCCGGCGCATCTGGGCTAAGCATGTGGACCCCCAGCACGCGGTCGCTCTGTCCATCGACCACCAGCTTGTAATAGCCGCGCTCGGCCACTTCAGAGAACATGTTCTGCATCGGCCGGAAGTCGGACTTGAAGACCTTGACCTCGGGGAACTGCGCCCGCGCCTCATGCTCGGTCAGGCCGACAGCGCCAATCGGCGGCTGGGTGAAGACCGCGCTAGGGATATGGTCATAGGCCGTGGTGCGCGGCGTCTGACCGAAGACCGTATCGGCAAAGGCATGGCCCTCGCGGATCGCCACCGGGGTCAGCTGCACCCGGTCGGTCACATCGCCCACGGCATAGATGCTGGCGCAGGCGGTCGCGTTATACTCATCGACCGGGATCTCGCCGTTGCTGCCAAGGGTGATCCCTACATTGTCCAGGCCAAGGCCATCAGTCTTGGGGCGGCGGCCCGTGGCAACCAGCACGACATCGGCGGCAATCGGCTCACCCTCGCCCGCATGGACCAGCAGCGAACCATCGGCCTGCTTTTCAACCTGCCGGATCGGGCGGTTGAAGCCGAATTCGATCCCGCGCGCCTGGAGGATCGGCAGCAGCCGGTCGGTCAGGTCATGATCATAGCCGCGCAGGATCTTGTCGCTGCGGTTGACCACGGTCACCTGGCTGCCGAGCGCGTTGAACACCCCGGCAAATTCCAGCGCGATATAGCCTGCACCCTGGATCACGACCCGCTTTGGAAGTTCAGGCAGGTGGAACACCTCGTTCGAAGTGATGCAGTGCTCGACGCCCGCAAAGTCCGGCATGACCGGCCAAGCGCCAACCGCAATCAGGATGGTCTTCGCGGTGATCTCGCGCCCGCTGGCCAGCCGTACCGTGTTCGGCCCGGCGACGGTCGCGCGCTCGTGGAAATGCTCGACCTTGTTGCTGTCGAGCGTCGAGGTATAGGCCCGCTCGAGCCGGTCGACATCGCTGGCGACGAAGTCGCGCAGCTTGGACCAGTCGAAGCTCGCCCCTTCCAGCGTCCAGCCATAGGTGGGCGCGTCATGCAGCGAGTGGGCGAAGTGGCTGGCATAGACCAGCAGCTTCTTGGGCACGCAGCCGCGGATCACGCAGGTGCCGCCAACGCGAAATTCTTCGGCTACGGCCACCTTCGCGCCGTGCGAGGCGGCAATCCGGCTAGCGCGCACGCCGCCCGACCCTGCGCCGATCACGAACAGGTCGTAGTCGAAATCTGCCATCGGAAGCTCCCTTTGCCCCGCATATGGGGCGGACCTGCGCCTTATGCCAGCCCCGCCTCGGCCAGCAGGGCGCTGGTGCTGGCATCGAACTGAGCGCCAGCCGTGCCGATCGACTTGGCGATTTCCTTGCCCAGCTCGACCCCGAACTGGTCAAAGGCATTGATCTCCATCAGCACGGCATTGGCGAAAGTCCGGTGCTCATGAAAAGCGATCAATGCGCCGAGCGTGGCGGCGTTGAGGTCATCGCACAGGATAGTCGCCGAAGGGCGATTGCCCGGATAGGCCCGCGCCGGATCGTCCGCTGCCTTACCCGCCATCAGCGCCGCGCCCTGGGCGAAGCAGTTGGCGAGGAGATTGCGGTGATGCTCGGGCGCCAGCTCGTCCCCGGCGGCAATGCAGGCGATGAAGTCCACCGGCACCACGTGGGTGCCCTGGTGGAGCAGCTGGAACACGGCATGCTGGGCATCCGTCCCCACCCCGCCCCAGGTGATCGGCGCGGTGGCCCCGTCTACCGGGCTGCCATCGGCCTTCACCGTCTTGCCGTTGCTCTCCATCTCGAGCTGCGGAAGGTAGGATGGGAACAGCCGCAGCCGCTCGTCATAGGCAAAGACCGCGCGGGTCTGGCAGCCGCGCAGGCGGGCATAGGTCAGGTCGGCAAAGGCGGCGCGCAGCGGCAGGTTGTCGGCCCCGTCAGCCTCCAGGAAATGCCGGTCCATCGCCGCCGCGCCATCCAGGAACTCGGCAAATTCGTCCCAGCCCAATGCCAGGGCGATCGGAAAGCCGATCGAGGACCACAGCGAATAACGCCCGCCGACGCTCTCACCGAAGGGCAGGACGCGGGTCTCGTCGACACCCCATTCGACAGCCTTGTCGGGATAGGCGGTGAGCGCGATCACGCGGCCATAGGGATCCTCCACCCCGTTCTCGCGCAGCCAGGCCAGCGCCGACATGGCGTTGGTCATGGTCTCGGTGGTGGTGAAGGTCTTGGAGGCGACCGCGATCAGCGTGGTGGCCGGATCGCACTTGGCAAAGGCCGCTTCCAGCGCGCAGCCGTCGATGTTGGCGACGACATTGACATCGGCCACCGCCCCGCCTCGGGTCAGGGCATCGAGCGCCAGTGCCGGCCCCAGCGCCGAGCCGCCGATGCCGATGTGGATCAGGTGCCGCACCTCGCCCAGTGCGCCGCCGTGGATCGCGGCAACCAGTCCGGCCATCCGGGCATGGAGCATCGCGGCTTCCTCCACGCTGCTGTCGCGCCCGATGCCGCGCTGGGCGGTGTGCTCCACCGCGCGGCCTTCGGTGACGTTGATCTTCTCACCCGCAAACATCGCGCCGCGCGCGCGCTTGAAGCCTACCGCCTCGGCCAGGGCGGTGAAGCCTGCCAGGTGCGCGGGATCGAGGTGGGTCTTCGACCAGTCGAACCGGATCGCCCCGCCCGGCAGCTCCAGCCGCGCCGATAGCAGATCGAGCCGCGCCGGATCGGCAAACAGTTCGGCCAGGCTCGGCCGGGGCAGACCCGCCAGAGTGGTCCAGGCTGCGGCAACGGCATCGCTCATCATTCTGCTCCTTGCTGTCGCGCGCCCTATGCCCCTGCGCCGGGCCTAGGGAAAGGGCCATAAAAACGTATGCGCATCAGTCCATTGTTCCCGTGCCCCGCGCAGGCCGGCATGACGCAGACCCTTGACGCGCGCCGCTGGCCCTCCGATGGACAGAGGGATGACCGATCCGGCCGCCCAAACAGAGCCTCTGCCCGACGACCCCGTCGTACCTGCGGCCGCGCCGGAAGTTGCTGAGGCGGAAGCAGAATCCGCGCCCGCGCAGGAAGAAGGAAAGAAGGAAGACAGCTTCCTGATCTTCCTGCTGAAACTGGTGGTGCTGGTCACGCTGTTCCGTAGCCTGGTCTTTTCGCCTTTCAACATCCCCAGCGAATCGATGCTGCCGCGGCTGGTCAACGGTGACTATCTGCTCGCCGCCAAATGGCCCTATGGCTATTCACGCTATTCGCTGCCCTTCGCGCTGCCGCTCCTGCCCGAAGAGCGCGTGCTGGCCAGCCCGCCGCAGCGCGGCGACGTGGTGATCTTCAAGCAGCCGCCGCTGAAAGAGCTGGACTACATCAAGCGGGTGATCGGCCTGCCTGGCGATCTGGTGCAGATGGTCGATGGCCAGCTGTACCTCAACGGCGTGCCCGCGCCGAAGCAACGGATCGCCGATTTCGAGATCCCGATTTCGCCCAACACCCAGTGCTATTCGCTGCAGTTCATTGCCAGGCGCGACGATGGCACCGACGTGTGCCGCTATCCGCGTTACCGTGAAACCCTGCCCGGCGGGCGGCATTACGAAGTGCTCGATCTCGGCCCGCGCTTCATGGACAACACCGCCCCGGTGCTGGTCCCCGAAGGTCACCTGTTCCTGATGGGCGACAACCGCGACAATTCGGAAGACAGCCGTTTCCCGGCCGAGCCCGGCCGCGGGATCGGCCTGGTGCCGATGGACAACCTGGTCGGCCGCGCCAGCTTCATGATCTGGTCGACCGACGGCAGCGTCGAATGGTTCAAGCCCTGGACCTGGTTCACCGCCGCGCGGTGGGACCGGCTGGGCGGCACGTTCTGATCCGGCCATGCTTGCCCCCGAAGCCCATGCCTTCCTGACTGACCTGGCCGGCCGGCCGCCGGTGGACGAGGCACTGTGGCTGGAAGCCCTGACCCACGGCTCGACCGGGGCGGCACGCGATTACCAGCGGCTGGAATTCCTGGGTGACCGGGTGCTTGGCCTGGTCATTGCCGAATGGCTCCACGCCGCCGAGACGGGTGACGAAGGCCGCCTCTCGCAGCGACTCAACGCGCTGGTATCGCGCGCCACCTGCGCCCGGATTGCCCGCGGCATTGGCCTTGGCACCCATATCCGCCTGGGCAAGCAGGCCCGCGACGATGGCGGGGCCGATAGCGACAATATCCTGGGCGATGTGATGGAGGCGGTGATCGGCGCCAGCTTCGTCACCCACGGCTTTGATGCCACCCGCACCATGGTCCGCCGCCTGTGGGCCGATGCCGTCGGCGGCCAGACCGGCCAGCGTAAGCACCCCAAGTCCGCCCTCCAGGAATGGTGCGCGGGCAACCGGCGGAAGATGCCCGAATACCGCCTGGTCGAACGCTCTGGCCCGGATCACGCCGCCCGCTTCACCGTCGCCGTCGCGGTCCACGGCGTGGGCGAGGCCGAAGCCAGCGCCGGCAGCAAGCAGGAAGCCGAAACCCTGGCAGCAGCGGAATTTATGAAGCGGTTCGGGTAAGCCATCCCCTTCGACAATCGGGCCGCGCTCCGGTATGGGACCCGGGATGACAGACAATTCAACTCCCCGCTGCGGCCTTGTCGCCGTGCTTGGCGCGCCCAATGCGGGCAAGTCCACCCTGGTCAATGCCCTGGTCGGCCAGAAGGTGGCGATCGTTTCGGCCAAGGCCCAGACCACCCGCGCCCGGCTGATGGGCATTGCACTGGAAGGCTCCGCCCAGATCATCCTGGCCGATACCCCCGGCCTGTTCGCGCCCAAGCGCCGGCTCGACCGGGCGATGGTCAACGCCGCCTGGGAAGGCGCCTCAGAGGCTGATGCGATCCTGCTGATCGTTGATGGCCGCAAGAAGAAGCTCGATTACCTCGAACCGATCCTGACCAGCCTGGCCGGGCGGCCGGAACGCAAGATCCTGGTGCTCAACAAGGTCGATGAAGTGGCCAAGGAGCCGCTTCTGGTCACCGCCCAGGCTCTGGCCGGCGAAGGTCAGTTCTCCGAAGTGTTCTTCATCTCGGCCCTGACCGGGGACGGCGTGCCCGAACTCAAGGCCCGGCTGGCCGAGCTGATGCCCGAGGGCCCCTGGCACTATCCCGAAGACCAGGTGTCCGACGCCAGCGAGCGCCTGCTGGCGGCCGAAATCACTCGCGAGCAGCTCTACCGCCAGCTGCACGACGAGCTGCCCTATGACAGCACCGTCCGCCCCGAAAGCTATACGCAGCGCAAGGACGGCTCGGTCGAGATCCACCAGCAGATCGTCATCGCCCGCGACAGCCAGAAGGGCATTGTCCTGGGCAAGGGCGGCGCGCGGCTGAAGTCGATCGGCGAAGCGGCGCGCAAGGAACTGACCGAACTGCTCGGCACCAAGGTCCACCTCTTCCTCCACGTCAAGGTCGACGAGAAGTGGGAAGACGACAAGGAAATCTACGAAGAGCTGGGGCTGGAGTGGGTGAAGTAAGAGTCTGGCGTATCGGCCCTGTGGGGTTTGCCGCAGTAGCGGCCATCTCGGCTAGCCTGACATCTCAGCCGATTGCTGCCCAACCAAATCGGGCGCCAGGCAGCCACTTTTTTTCAATGCTCGGTTGAACGAAAGTTCCTTGTTCCAGATCAGTTCGGCCAATTGCCGACCTTTTTGAATGCAACAAACAAAGGCGAAACTGCCAAGCAATGGCTCGCCTCTGATCCGGGGCCAGAGTCGATCCAGGCTCGCGCCGAAGTTGAACCGGACGGCAGCATAAGTAAGCTCTCGATGGATTGGCTGCAGGCTGGTTCGACCGGCTGGCCGCACTGGATTCGGACCGACGCGAATGATGTCTACCTTCGGGCAAGTTTTGGTTCTGGCACGCGCTACGAGCTGCCCGGCAAGGTCAAGCCGCAACCGGTGTTCGACCCCGATCTGGTAGTGCTGCATCTGACGGTTTACTCGCAGAAGAAATTCAGGACACCCATTGCGATCTGGCTTTCACACACGGAAGCCGCAGGATTTGGCGGATTGGCGACGGTTCCCTATTGGCGTAAATCGGCCGAAATACGATTTGGCTGGCCTGAACTGCGGACATTCGCAGCGAATCAGAAATCGCTTTACGTCTTCGTGAACCTTCTGACCGGCAATCGAGCCGCTGGTAATGAGAGGTTCGTCAAATTTGCCAGTGTCGACATCACACCCGTCCCCCTGGTGATCGAACAAATGAAACTGGCGGAGCAGGATTTGCGCGGGCTGGCAGTGCAGGCGTCAAGCAAGTGTACCAAGCATGTGGTGCCAGAACCCGCCGAGCTCTCCCCAGAGGAAGAGCTACACGCCATCATCTGATTTAATCGGCACATTTGCCGGGATCGCCAATCCGATCTATTCTCCCCGCATCGGGGTCGCAGTTTCTTTGGGGGAGACTGCCGGTGAACACATACCACTACATCGCGCTGAGCATGTTAGTGCTGCTCGCGCTGCTCGATCATTTCGGCCGCGGGCATCGGGTTCCCGAAGTGCCGCAGTGGCGGCTGCTCGGTACGCTTTCGGCGCTCAGTTACTTTGCCATCATCACTTATGCGCCTCTGCTGTGGGACAGCACTCTTGGCCAGTACCGCCTGATCCCGGCCGATACCTATCCCCTGTGGCTGCAGGTGATCGGCGGCCTCTTCGTCTATGAGCTGGGGGTCTACTGGTGGCACCGCACCATGCACAGCTTTGACTGGCTGTGGCGCCATACCCACCAGATGCATCACAGCGCCGAGCGCGTCGACATCTGGGGTGCCTTCTGGTTCCACCCGCTGGATTCGCTCGGCTGGGCCCTGCTCGGCTCGCTTTCGCTGGTCTTGATCGTGGGCGTATCCGCCGAAGCAGCGCTGCTCATCAGTGCGATCGGCACTTTCCCGGCCATGTTCCAGCACGTCAACATCAAGACGCCGCAATGGCTGGGATATATCGTCCAGCGCCCGGAGAGCCATTCGGTCCACCACCAGCGCGGGCTGCATGCCTACAATTACGGTGACCTGCCGATCTTCGACATTATCTTCGGCACCTTCCGCAATCCGAAGGACTGGCAGGAAGAGGCCGGCTTCCATCCCGGATCGACCCGTCAGATCGGCGAGATGCTGGCCTTCAAGAAGATCAGTTAGCGCAGCTTCGCAATCCCGATCCCGTCGATCTTGGCACGCTCCTTGGTCGATTCCTCGCTGCGGTTGAGCGCCTTGGCGATCTCCTTCAGGCCCTTGCCCTTGGCGGCAAGGGTGCGCAGCTTGGCGACTTCGTCGCTCTTCCACGGCTGGCGGTGCTTGGTGAACTGTTCGGCCATGGGGCGGGCTTAGCGCAATTGGCAGCAGGCCCCCATGATTTTCCTACCCGGTCTCAACAAGGTAAACTGGGGGCCGCTCTTTCTACCGTTGATTCATGCACTTGTCGCTCGCGCCTATATGGCTCTGCGCGCGTGTTTCATCAACTAAAGTCCAGCGAATCCGCAGGACTGCGTTGATGCCGTGCGCGCAATCTGCGCTCAGATTGCCCCGATCGCCTGCAACTTGGCGCGCAGGGTCGCCTCGTCGAACGGTTTGGTGACATATTCGTCCGCCCCGGCAGCAATGCCGTGGTGGATGTCATGCGCGCCGGACTTGCTGGTGCAGAACACCGCCTTGGCCCGTTCATTGCCGCGGATCGCGCGGAACGAGGCGATGAATTCGATCCCGGTCATGATCGGCATGTCCCAATCAAGCAGGACCAGATCGGGCATCGAGAGCTGGCAACGGCCGAGCGCTTCCTGGCCATTCTCGGCCTCGGTCACGACATAACCCAGCGCCTCGACAATCCGGCGCGAGACTTTGCGAACCACGCGCGAATCATCGACGATCAGGCAGTGGCGCTGGCGCGGTGCTTCGGGCTGCGGTTGCGGCACGGCAACCGGTGCTGACGGCGTCTGGACCGGCGGGATTGCCGCGCGGCCCATCGCCGCTGGCTCCACCGGCTGATGCGAACGTTTGATCAGGTCGCGAATGGCACGACCTCCCCGCCAACCATGCCCGGCAGCAGTCCGCCAGCCTCACCCGCCGTGCGGCGGACGTGGAGATAGGGCATCCAGACATCGCCGAAATCAGCCTTCTGGTACCATACGTCGAGCACGTCATAGGAGGCCCAGAACCCGTTCGGCTCCTGCAGCCGGATCCCTTCTCCGATCCGCGGCACCGAGGCGAAGCGCAGCCGCTCCTGGCTCTGGTACGATTCATTCTGGATTTCGATCTCGATCAAGGTCGCACTGCCCGAGGCCTGCGCCCCGGTGGTAACCAGCAATCCTTTCCGAAATCCGAACGCTGCGACGACCCGTGTCAGGCCTTCTTGGTGGCCTTTTTCGCCGGTCCTTTCTTCTTGGCCGGAGCCTTCTTGCGCCCACCCTTTTTGGCCGGGCCTTTGGCTGCCTTTTCGGTGATCAGCGTGGCCGCTTCCTCGGCCGTCAGGGCTTCCGGCTGCTTGTCGCGCGGCAGGGTGGCATTGGTCGTTCCGTCAGTGACATAGGGACCATAGCGCCCGGCCATTAGCTTCATTTCGCCGCCGCTTTCGGGGTGCGGACCAAAGGTCTTGAGCGGCTCGGCACTGGCGCGCGCGCCGCGCCCGCCACCGTTCGCGGCCTCGGCCAGCTTGGCCACGGCACTGTTCATGCCGGTCTCGAAAATCTCGGCGGTGGAGCGCAGCTTCGCATACTTGCCCTGGTGCGCCAGATAGGGGCCATGGCGGCCCAGACTGGCGGTGATCGGCTCGCCCGATTCGGGATGATTACCGATCGTGCGCGGCAGGCTCAGCAGCTTGACCGCCCAGTCCAGATCAAGCTCGCCGATGTCCTTGGGGATCGAGCTGCGCTTGGCTTCCTTGCCGCTGCCCATTTCGATGTAGGGACCGAACCGGCCGGCCTTGCGGCTGATCGGTTCGCCGGTTTCGGGATGCTTGCCGATCTCGCCATCGGCCTCTGCCCCGCCGCCGCCCGGCTGAGCGAACTTGCGGGTGAACTTGCATTCCGGATAGTTCGAGCAGGCAACAAAGGCCCCGAACCGCCCACCGCGCAGCGACAAGCGACCGTTCCCGCAATTGGGGCACTTGCGCGGATCGCCGCCGTCTTCCTGCGCAGGGAACAGGTAGTCGGACAGGTATTCGTCGAGCGCCTCGGTCACTTCGGACGGCTTCTGGCCCATCACCTCATCGGACTTGGGCTTGAAGTCCTTCCAGAACGCAGCCAGCACGGCCTTCCATTCGGCCCGCCCGCCGGAAACATCGTCGAGCTCCTCTTCCATCCCGGCGGTAAAGTCATAGGCGACATAGCGCGGGAAGAAGCGTTCCAGAAAGGCTGTGAGGAGGCGGCCGGATTCCTCTGCAAAGAAACGATTTTTCTCGGTACGGACGTAATTGCGATCCTTGATCACCTGGATCGTGGCCGCATAGGTCGACGGCCGGCCGATGCCAAGCTCTTCCAGCCGCTTGACCAGCGTTGCTTCGGAATAGCGCGGCGGCGGCTGGGTGAAGTGCTGGCTGGCCTCAACGGCGCGTTTGGCCGGGCTGTCACCCTTGACCATCACCGGCAGCAGGCCACTGTCATCCTCGTCATCGCCGGGCTTCTGGTCGAGGGTTTCGTCATAGACCGCCAGGAAGCCGGGGAACTTCACGACCTGGCCGGTTGCGCGCAGCTCGTGCCGCCCGGTGCCATCGCGCAGGGTCACGGTGGTGCGCTCGATCTGGGCGCTGGCCATCTGGCTGGCAATCGCGCGCTTCCAGATCAGCTCGTAAAGCCGCGCTTCATCGCCGCTGCCGAAGTGATCGCGGCCAAAATCGGTCGGACGGATCGCTTCGTGGGCTTCCTGGGCGTTCTTGGCCTTCGTTTCATAATGTCGCGGCTTTTCCGGTAGATAGTGCCCGTTGTTATAGCGATTGCTGATCGCCTTGCGCGCCGCGGAAATGGCGCTGGGGTCCATCTGCACCCCGTCGGTCCGCATGTAAGTGATCGCGCCGGCCTCATAGAGGTTCTGCGCAACCCGCATGGTGTGCGCAGCGGCAAAACCCAGCTTGCGCGCGGCTTCCATCTGCAGGGTCGAGGTGGTGAACGGCGGCCAGGGGTTGCGGCGGGTTGGCCGGGTATCGATCTCCTCGACGCGGAAGGCCCCGCCTTCGACAGCGGCCTTGGCCCGCTCCGCGCTGCCCTGGTCGCCCAGGCTCAGCTTCTCGAGCTTCTCGCCATCGAACTTGACAAGGCGGGCGGTGAAGGCCGTGCCGTCATGCTCCAGCTGTGCGGCGACCGACCAGTATTCCTGCGGGCGGAACAGCTCGATCTCATGCTCGCGCTGGCAGATCAGCCTGAGCGCCACCGACTGGACGCGGCCCGCGCTCTTGGCGCCGGGCAGCTTGCGCCACAGCACCGGCGAGAGCGTGAAGCCGAACAGATAGTCGAGCGCGCGGCGCGCCATGTAGGCATCGATCAGGTCCTGATCGAGTTCGCGCGGCTGCCCCCTTGGCCAGCAGTTCGCGGACGTGCCAAGAGATTGCTTCGCCTTCACGGTCAGGGTCGGTTGCGAGGATCAGGCGGTCAGCCGACTTGGCGGCATCGGTGATCGCCTTCACCCGGCTGGCCTTGTCGCCATAGAGCTCCCAGTCCATCGCGAAGTCTTCGTCGGGGCGGACCGAGCCGTCCTTCGGCGGCAGATCGCGGATGTGACCATAGGAGGCGAGGACGGTGAAATCCTTGCCCAGATACTTCTCGATGGTCTTGGCCTTGGCCGGGGATTCAACGATGACAAGTTGCATGACGGGTGATTGCAATCCTTACGCGTATACGTACACGCGAGGGTGGCGGCGCGGTTGGCCAGACGTCAAGGGGGATGAATGGTACGGTTTTGGGGCAAGCTGGGACTGGTGCTGGCTGTGGCTTCGTCCAGTCTGTCCGCGCAGGCCACCGGGCCGGAACGGCTGGAGGGCGCGCTGCTGCCGGGCTATGTCGTGGGCTACAAGGCGGGCGACCAGCAACGCTCGATCCGCGAGGAGGTGCCGCAGGGCGAGACGGTTCAGCGCTGGTCGCGGATGATCACGACGCAGCGCTTTGCCGGGCTGGCCGCGCGGATCGCCCCGGCCGACTTCGCGCGATTGATGATCCGGGGCGTCGCCCAATCCTGCCCCGGGGCTACCAGCACCGCACCAAACGAGTTGACCGTTTCCGGCCGGCCGGCGGTGCAGGTCCGGATCGATTGTGCGGCGCTTCCTGCCACTGGCAAGCCGGAAACCTTTTTCCTGCTGCTGGTGACCGGCGAGCAGGACCTGATGGCCCGCCAGGTGGCGTTCCGCAGCTTGCCGACCGAGGATGACGTGCAATGGGCCGAGGCCGTGCTGAGCGGATCAGTGATCTGCCGCGGCGGCGATATGGATCCGCCCTGCGACCGGAACGACTAACCGCGGGACGAGCGCGTCTGGCGCCAGGCCAACCAGAAGCCCAACCCCAAAGCCACGTCGATCGCCGCAAAGACCGCGACCGGCGGAGGCACGGGATAGCCCTGAGCGAACAATGCCAGGGCAGGCAGGCCGAAGACCAGCTTCTCTGCCACGGCCGGCAGCATCAAGGCCCGGTACTTCACCGGATCTCCGCCGATGATCCAGAAGACCGCCTGGAACACCAGCGCGAGGCCGACGAAGCCCAGGAATGTCTCAGCCATGACCGGCGGCAGCGGCGTGAAGTAGAGCG
>JAJTFU010000041.1:0-13542 GCA_021299075.1 Novosphingobium sp.
CGAAGCGCGCGCTGGAGCTGGGGCTGGACTATGCGCTGGCCCGCAAGCAGTTCGGCAAGGCGCTGCTCCACTTCCCGCGCGTGGCCGACAAGCTGGCGATGAGCCTCGTCGATTTCGTCCTCTCACGCGAGCTGACCTATGCCGCCGCGCGGGCCAAGGATACCGGCAAGCGCTGCGATATCGAAGCGGGCATGGCCAAGCTGCTCGCCGCGCGCGCCGCCTGGGCCAATGCCGATGCGAGCCTGCAGATCCACGGCGGCAACGGCTATGCGCTGGAGTATGAGATCAGCCGGGTGCTGTGCGATGCCCGCATCCTCAACATCTTCGAAGGCGCGGCCGAGATCCAGGCGCAGGTGATCGCGCGCGGGCTGCTGGAAGGACGCAACTGATGAGCGAATGGCAAGCGTGGATTGGCCGCGAAGAGCAGCGCAGCGACCATGCCGACCCGGGTCTGTTCATCCGTTGGTGCGCCACGCTGGACCGTGCTGCTCCAGCCGATGGCCTGGTGCCGCAGGGGTTCCACTGGTGCCTCTGCACGCCCGATGCCGCGACGGCGCAGCTCGGCCTGGACGGCCATCCGCGCCGCGACGACAGCCCCGATAGTTTCCTGCCGCCGGTGCCGCTGCCGCGCCGGATGTGGGCTTCCAGCAAGGTCGAATTCTTCGCCCCGCTCAAGGTTGGAGAAGCGGTGACGCGGACCTCGCGGGTTGCTTCGGTCACCGAGAAATCGGGTGGCAGCGGCAAGCTGGTCTTCGTCGACGTGGCGCATGAAACGCATGGGCCGGCCGGCCTCGCCGTGCGCGAGGTCCAGTCGCTGGTCTACCGCGAACCGGCTGCC
Organism: Novosphingobium sp.; assembly: GCA_021299075.1. Classification (GTDB taxonomy): domain Bacteria; phylum Pseudomonadota; class Alphaproteobacteria; order Sphingomonadales; family Sphingomonadaceae; genus Novosphingobium. The sequence goes on from JAJTFU010000041.1 coordinate 839, forward strand.
CCCGGCACCCCGCCCGCCCCGCCGCCGCTGGGCGATGGGCGGTTCGATCCCGCCGGTTGGGACCAACATCGGATGATCGAACCCGGCGCACCGCTGCTGTTCCGCTTTTCGGCGCTGACCTTCAACAGCCACCGCATTCACTACGACGCGCCCTATGCCGTGGGCGAAGAGGGCTATCGCGGGCTGGTGGTGCATGGGCCGCTGACGGCGACGCTGCTGCTCGACCTGGCGCAGCGGACATTGGGCGACAATGCGCTCAAGTCCTTCGCCTTTCGCGGCATGAGCCCGGCGGTGGCGGATGAGCCGCTCCACCTCGTCATGCGCGGGTCGGGCGAGGCGATCGAGTTGGGGGCCTTTGCCGCCGATGGCCGCCAGGTCATGTCAGGCAGCGCCAGCGCTTAAACTTTTGGTAAGCGCGCGGGCGGATAATGCCGCCCATGGCCAAAGCCCTTGCCTTTGCTGCTGCCCACTCGCGCGGTGTCCTGCGCGGCACGGTGGTCTGCGGCTGCGCGCTGGCGCTGATCCTCGCCGGTTAGGCCTGCAAGAGCCGCCAGAGTGCGGCGAGCGCGGCGGCACCCAGCACGAAGCCAACGAACGTTCGCCAGGCCGTATCGCTGACCTTGCCGAAGGCCCGGTTGCCCAGCGCATTGCCGATCAGCACCGCCGGAAAGAGCAGCGCAGCCAGCAACAGCTCACGCCAGGTGGCCACACGCAGCGCCACGGCGGAACCAACCCCTGCGACCGACGTCGCGAGGAAGATCGTCATCATCGAGGCCCGGGCCAGCTGCGGGGCGATCTGTCGGCGGAGGTAGAACGGCACCACCGGCACCCCCGGCATCCCGGCAAAGCCGGTCAGCACGCCGCAGGCAATCCCGGTGCCACTCGTCTCGATCCCGCTTGGTTGGTGGCCGTGAGGCCGCTTGGGTAGCAGGACCAGGGCGAAGGCGCCCAGCGCGACAAGGGCGATGATCAGCCGGGCCAGCGCCGGATCGGTAATCGACAGCAGCCAGACCCCCAGCGGGGTTGCCAGCATGGCCACGCCCCCGATGACAAAGGCCGAGCGTTCGCTCGCTCCCAAGATCGCCTTCAAGCCAACCAGGCCGATAAAGATGCCCAGCCAGTTGGCCGTGACCACGGCCTCGGACGGCGGGATCGCCAGCCCCAGCACCGGCACCAGCAGGATCGCCATGCCGAAGCCCGCCAGGCCCCGCACGAAGGCCGCCGCCAACGCAGCGGCCAGTGCGATCGCGATCTGGTCTGCCCCCAGCCCCAGCAAGCTCAGCGCCGATCCGGCGGACTGGCCTCAGCCTTCAGCATCGCAATCGCCTCGGCCAGCGTTCGGCCACATCAGCGGCATAGCCATCGGCGTCCGAGACGATCGTCGCGACCACGGCCTGAACCGGGGCGAGCCAGACCGGCAGCTTGCCAGCAAAGTGCTCGATCAGGATGCCGATGAAGCGTTCATAGGAACCGAAGATCGCGCGGTGCAGCATGACCGGGCGGTGCTTCTCGCCGTCCTCGCCGATGTAGCTGGCATCCAGCCGCTCGGGCAGGACGCGGTCGGACTGGATCGTGCCGACCTGCCAGGTCCGGCCGATCGCATCGGTCAGGTGCCATTCGAGCTTGGGGGCATAGAAGGCGCCTTCGCCCGGCAGTTCTTCCCAGCCGTATTCCTCGGTCGCCAGGCCGGCCTCGACCACGGCGTTGCGCAGCTCGTTCTCAGCCTTGTCCCAATCGGCATCGCTGCCGAAGCGCTTTTCAGGGCGCAGCGCCAGCTTGATCGAATAGGTGAAGCCGAAATCCTTGTAGACCCGGTCAGCCAGTTCGCAGAAGGCGCGTACTTCGGCCACGATCTGGTCCTCGCGGCAGAAGATATGGGCGTCGTCCTGGGTGAACTGGCGCACCCGCATCAGGCCGTGTAGCGCGCCGTGCGGTTCGTTGCGGTGGCAGCAGCCGTTCTCATAGATCCGCAGCGGCAGGTCGCGGTAGGACTTGATCCCCTGACGGAAGATCAGGACGTGGGCCGGGCAGTTCATCGGCTTCAAGGCCATCCAGTCGGCCTCACCCGAAATCACCGGGCCTTCGTCATCGACGTTCGGCACCTCGTCGGGGATCACGAACATGTTCTCGCGGTACTTGCCCCAGTGGCCGGACTGCTCCCACTGGCGCGCGTCCATCACCTGCGGGGTCTTGACCTCGCGGTAGCCGGCGCCGTCGATCGCGCGGCGCATATAGGCCTCCAGCTCACGCCAGATCAGGTAGCCCTTGGGGTGCCAGAAGACCGAGCCGTGGGCTTCCTGCTGGAGGTGGAACAGGTCCATCTCGCCGCCCAGCTTGCGGTGATCGCGCTTGGCGGCTTCTTCCAGCCGGGTCAGGTGGGCATCGAGCTGCTTCTTGTTGAGCCAGCCAGTGCCGTAGATCCGGCTCAGCATCGCGTTGTTCTGATCGCCGCGCCAATAGGCGCCCGACACCCGCGTCAGCTTGAAGGCCTGGGCATCGAGCTTGCCGGTGGAGGGCAAGTGCGGGCCGCGGCACATGTCGAGCCAGTCATCGCCCGACCAATAGACCGTCAGCGGCTCATCGCCCGGCAGCTCGGCAGCCCATTCGGCCTTGAAGCTTTCGCCCTGCTGCTTCCAGCGGCTGATCAGCTGTTCGCGGCTCCAGACCTCGCGGCGCAGCGGCTTGTCAGCCTGGATGATCTTGCGCATCTCAGCCTCGATCGCCGGCAGGTCTTCCTCGGTAAAGGGGCGATCCTTGGGCGCGAAATCGTAGTAGAAGCCATCGTCGGTGCTGGGGCCAAAGGTGATCTGCGTGCCCGGGAACAGCGCCTGGACCGCTTCGGCCAGGACGTGGGCATAGTCATGCCGGGCCAGGTCCAGCGCTTCGGCCTCATCGCGGCTGGTGATCAGCGCGAGGGCAGCGTCGGCGGTAAAGGGCCGGGTCAGGTCGACCAGCTCGCCATCGATCTTCGCGGCCAGCGCCGCCTTGGCGAGGCCCGGGCCGATCGCCGCGGCGACATCGGCCGGGGTCGAGCCGAGCGGCATCTCACGCACGGAACCATCGGGCAGGCTGATCTTGAGCAGTTCGGACATTACAAGGCACTCGTCTGATTTGCCGGGCGCTTTGGCACAAGCCGGGCGCTCCGCAAAGGGGCGGTGTCGGAAAGGACGATTTCGGGAGGAGACACCAGCCGCCCGAAACCGGACGGCGGGGCAGCGTTCAACCTTAGGCCAACGCGCTCCGCCCCCGGCAAGCCGGGGTGGTAGTAGTCAGGGTCAGGGCACAGCTTTGCATCATCGCCGCTCCCCTAGCAGCACAGCGGTTAAGGGGCAACTAGACCCTGTTTCACTCAGTTGGAAGCATCGGCACGGAGCCAGTTTTGGCTCAGCGCGAGGCGCGAGGAGGGAGCTATGCTTGCCCATAGTGACCGACGAACAACGCTGCGCTGGGCCAAAACTGGCCCGCCCTGCGGGTCGCCCAGGGAGGCCCGCCGGACTTCGTCGCGTCGCTGGCAGGGGCAACCAGCCCCTGACTGCGCACCGCTCCTCGCCAGCGGACCTCCCTGGGCGATGACAATGCTTCCAACTGAGTGAAACAGGGTCTAGGCCAAAAAGCGGCGCTGCCCCGCCAGCACGGTCATCCGCTTGGTCCCCGCCAGCGCCGTGCCCTTTTGCCGCACGGTCTGCAGGAAACGCCATTCGCCGGTCGCTGCCTTGGGGGTCAGCTCGACCGCCAGGTAGCCGCGCTGGCTGGTGTCGCACCACTTGAGCGAGGGGCTGGCGGCCATGACATCGCGGGCCAGATCGGCCGGTTTGATCCAGCCGATATAGTGCTCGAACCCCGGCGAGGTCACGCTCTGTCCGGCCATTTCGACCCCGACGCGTTCGTTCTTGTGGGCATGGTCAAAGGCCCAGGCATTGTGGCTGTCACCGGCCAGGACCAGCAGGTTGGCATTGGCATCAAGCGCCGCCTGATAAAGCCGCTCGCGCGCCGCCGGATAGCCGGACCACATGTCCATCGCATAGGGTATCCCGCTCTGCTGGACGCGATTGGCGGCGAGGATACGGGTGCGCAGGCCCTTGTCGACATCCTGCGTCATCCCTTCGACCAGACCCCGGCCAAAGCCGAATTGGCCCATGATGATCTGCTGGGCCAGGACCTGCCAGGGCTTTCCGGCCCTGGTCGAGGCCTTGAGACCCTGTGCCAGCCAGGCTTCCTGTTCGGCCCCCATCAGGGTGCGGGCCGGATCGCGCCAGGCCCCGTCGCGGAAGGCCACCAGGGCCGCTTCCAGTTCGGGCCCGCGCTTGCCCTTCATCAGGTCGCCCAGATCGAAGGGCTTGTCGCGCGCCAGGTGCCGGGTCTCGAGCCGGAACAGCGTCGCCAGCTTGCCGATCTCGTACTGCGCCCAATAGGCCTCGGAGACCGGCAGCCATTCGCGATAGACCTTTTCGGCCACGGTCTCGCGGACCGCATAGGCGCCTTCCTTGTCCGGCTGGTGGTTTTCGGCACCATCCTTCCACGCATCGTTGGCCACCTCGTGATCGTCCCACATGGTGATCACCGGATAGAGCTGGTGCAGCCGCTGGAGGTCAGGATCGTTGCGATAAGTCGAAAACCGCTCGCGGTACTGGGCCAGGGTGACGGTTTCATGGTCGGGCAGCAGCCGCTCGGCCAGTCCCTCCTTCGCATTGGGATAGTTGCCGCGCTCATATTCGTAGAAATAGTCGCCCAGGTGCAGGACCAGGTCGAAATCGCCCGCTTCAGCAGCGTGACCATAGGCGTTGAACCAGCCGAAGCCGTAGTTTGAGCAGGAGAATACCGCGATCCGGAACTTGTCGACCTTGCCGACGGGGAGCGTCTTGGTGCGGCCGACCGGGGACTTTTCGCCATCGGGGGCGACGAAGCGGTAGAAGTACCAGCGACCCGGCTTGAGTCCCTTGGCCCAGGCCCGGGCGCAGCAATCGCTGGCGGGGGAGGCACTGGCATCGCCCTGGACAACGATCCGGGTGAAATCGGCATCCTCAGCCAGTTCCCACTTGAGCGGCGTTTCGTCCGCGCTGGCATAGCGGGTCCAGAGCAGCACTTGATCCGGTCCGGGTTCGCCGCTGGCGACGCAGTGGGTAAAGCGCTTGTTCGCCTGCGCCAGCGCCGGTGCGCCGATCCCGGCCAGCCCTAGCAGCCCCAGCTTCAGGGCACTCCGGCGGTTGGCGGCAAGCAGCGGTGCCTCTGGCGGCTCTGGCAACATCGGTCTCTCCCTCATCCTCTTGGCCGTCAGACTAGCCTTGAATTGTGACGGGGCAATGGCGCAGGAGGGGCGGATGACCGAGACCCGCTTTCACACCCTGCCCGATGGACGCCGCATCGCCTTCCGTCACTCGCCCGGAACCGGCCCGACGCTGGTGTTCTTGCCCGGCTACATGTCGGACATGGCTGGCGGCAAGGCGACCGCCGTGTTCGACTGGGCGGCGGCGCAGGGGCGGGCCTGCCTGCTGCTCGATTACTCGGGCTGCGGGCAGAGCGACGGCAGCTTCGCCGATGGCACGCTCAGCCGCTGGCGGGACGAGGTGTTGGCGTTGATCCAGGCACATGTTGCCGGCTCCGTCGTGCTGATCGGCTCGTCGATGGGCGGCTGGCTGATGCTGCTGGCGGGTCTCGCGCTGGGCGAGCGGCTGGCGGGCCTGGTCGGAATTGCCGCCGCGCCGGACTTTACCGCTTGGGGCTTCAGTGACGAGCAGCAGTCCGAACTGCTGGCGGGCGAAACCGTGCTCGAAGAAAACGCTTATGGCCCGCAACCAACCCCGACTTTCCCGGGCTTTTGGGCTGATGGCCAAGCCAACTTGCTGCTCGATACCGAGATTGCGCTCGCTTGCCCGGTCCGGCTGCTCCACGGCCAGCGTGATCCCGACGTGCCGTGGGAGCTGGCGCTGACCCTGGCTGAACAGCTCCATTCGGATGATGTTCAGGTCACCCTGATCAAGGACGGCGATCACCGCCTCAGCCGCGATGGCGATATTGCCCTGCTGCTGCGGACGATTTCGGAGCTGCCATGATCCTGTCCATTCTGCTGCCCCTTCTTGCCCAGGTCGGTCCCTCGGTCGGCGTCGGGGCGGGCGGCTCGCTGCCGCAGGCTCCGCTCGAGATTCCGCGCAAGAAGGCCGAGGCGGCGGTGGCCCCACCGGCACCGCTGTCGCAGGCGGCACAGTGCCGCAAGCTATTGGCAACCAGCCCGGTCGAAGCAGCCGACTTTGCCGAGGCCTGGCTGGACAGCGCCAAGGGATCGGCCCGGGCCGAGCCGGGGCAATGCCTTGGCGTGGCGCTGGCGGCGCAGGCAAAGTGGGACGATGCCGAGGCGACCTTCATGGCGGCGCGCGAAATGACCCCGGCGAATGAGCCCACGAACCGCGCGCGGCTGGGCGGAATGGCCGGCAATGCCCTGCTTGCCGCCGGCAAGACCGAGGCCGCGCTGGCGCTGCTCGACCAGGCCCATGGCGAGGCGCTGGGGGCGAAAGATCCGCGCCTGGCGGGCGAGATTTCGATTGACCGCGCCCGCGCGCTGGTGGCGCTGAAGCGCGATGGCGATGCGGCGGCAGCGCTAGCCACGGCGCGGGCCAATGCGGCGGACAATGGCCAGGGCTGGCTGCTCTCGGCCACGCTCTCGCGCCGCCAGGGCAAGCTGGCCGAAGCGCAGCAGCAGATCCAGGTCGCCGCCGAGCTGCTGCCGCTCGATCCCGAAGTCGGGCTGGAGGCCGGAGTGATCGCCGTGCTGGCGGGCAATGACGGCGCGGCCCGGCGCTCGTGGCTTTCGGTGATCAAGGCCGCACCCGGCAGCGAAACTGCGCGCACCGCGCAATCCTATCTTGACCAGTTGGGTCCGGACCCGGCACCATCTGGCCGGTGATCCCGCTTTCCGTCCTTGACCTGATCCCCGTCCGCGAAGGCGGGACCATATCCGAAGCGCTGGCCAATGCTGCCAGCCTGGCCCGCGAGGCCGAGGCTGCCGGGTACAAACGCTTCTGGGTGGCCGAGCATCACGGCATGGACGGGATTGCGGGTGGCGCGACGGCCGTGACCCTGGCCCATATCGGCCATGCGACATCTACCATCCGGATCGGCGCGGGCGGGATCATGCTGCCCAACCACAACCCTTTCGTGATTGCCGAGCAGTTTGGCACGCTCGATGCGCTGTTCCCGGGCCGGATTGACCTTGGCCTTGGCCGCGCGCCGGGGGCGGACAGCCGGATCGGCCAGGCGCTGCGCAAGGACCTGATGCGGGCATCGGAATACTTCCCGCAGGATGTGGTCGAACTGCGCGCGCTGGTCACGGGTGACCCGGAGCTGGCCTTGCGGGCAACGCCTGGCTTTGGCGCCGCGCTGGAATTCTGGATCCTCGGCTCCAGCCTGTTCGGGGCTTCGCTCGCCGCCGCGCTCGGCATGCCCTATGCCTTTGCCTCGCACTTCGCGCCCGATCACCTTGATGCGGCGATCAAGCTTTACCGCGAACGCTTCACGCCCTCACCCGCGCTGGACAGGCCGCACGTCATGGCGGCGATGACCGTGCTGACAGCCGAGAGCGATGCCGAGGCGACCCTGCTCGCCTCCTCGCTCGACCAGAGCTTCGTTGCCTTGCGTACCGGCAATCCCGGCCGGCTCAAGCCGCCTGTGCCGGGCTATCGCGAGAGCCTGCCGCCGCACACCCAGGCCATGCTCGAGCATGTCCGCCAGGCCAGCGCGGTCGGCGCGCCGGCAACCGTGCGCGCCGCGATCGGCCGCTTTGTCGAGCGGACCGGGGCGGACGAGATCATTGTTGCCGGGGCCACTTACGATCCGGCGGCGCGCGAACACTCGCTGGCGCTGACGATGGAAGCCCTGGCCGGCTAAGCTCAATACCTGCCGCGCCTTAGGCAGGTTTCTCTAGCGGCAAACTGGTTGCAGTGGTGACCACTTGTCCGTATCATGAATACGAATGCTGCGTTAGACAGCAATAATGTTGTTTGCACGGGCAACGGCGAAGGGCCGGCCCGCAGGAGTGTGTTCGATGGGTGCCAAGTCCGCCAGCAGCGCTGCCAAGTCCCTAGAAGCGGCGCTGGCCCAGCGCCTCAGCGCTGCACTGCTCCCCGGCGATGCGCCGTTCTCGGCCGAAGGGCTCGCCGCCGCCGCTGCCTTCCTGTGCAGCGCCGCCAGCCAGCGCGAGCCGGGCGAAGTGGCGATAACGATCGAGACCGTGTCCGGTTCGGCCGCCGAACGCTTCATGCGGATTGGCGTGGTCAATGACGACATGCCGTTCCTGGTCGATTCGATCGCCACCACGGTCGCCGCCCAGGGGCTGACGATTGACCGGCTGGTCCACCCGGTGCTCCCGGTCCGCCGCGATGGGGCCGGCATGCTGACGGCCGTGGTCCAAGGCGATGCCGCTGGCGAGAAGCGCGAATCGATGGTCTATCTTGAGACCCGCCGCGCCGATGCCAAGCAGCGCCGTGCGCTTGAAACGGCGCTGCGCACCACGCTCGGCGATGTCCGTGCTGCCGTGGCCGATTGGCCCAAGCTCCAGCAGGCTATGGCCGACGATGCCGACAGCCTGGCCGATAGCGAAGGCGCGGCCCTGCTGCGCTGGTTCAAGGACGGGATGCTGACCCAGCTTGGCCATGTCCTGCGCCACCGCGACGGCACCCAGTCGGGCGCGCTCGGGATCTGCCGGCGCGGGGCGAAAAGCCTGCTCGGCCCGATTTCCTATGAGCGCGCCTTTGCCTGGTTCGAAGGCAAGAAGGCGCGCCCCGGCCTTCTGGTGGTCAAGTCCAACCACGTCAGCAATGTCCACCGCCGCACGCCGCTCGACCTGTTCATCGTGCCCGTATTCGAAGGCGGCAAGCTGGAAAGCCTCTCGGTCCACGCCGGGATCTGGACCAGCGCTGGCCTCGCCGCCGCGCCCACGCAAGTGCCGCGGATGCGCACCCAGCTCAGCGACCTGATGAGCCGCTTCGGCTTCGCGCCGCAGGGCCATGCCGGCAAGGCGCTGGTCCATGCTCTGACCGCGCTGCCGCACGATCTGATGATCGGTTTCGACGAGGAAGACCTTGAGCGGATCGCCACCACGATGATGAGCGTGGTCGATCGCCCGCGGCCGAGGCTGGCGCTGGTCCCGGCGGCGCTGATGCGCCACCTCTTCGCTTTCGTCTGGCTGCCGCGCGACATCATGTCGACTGCCACGCGGCTGCAGGTCGAGGCCATGCTGGTCGAAGCCTGCCAGGCCCCGGTGCTCGACTGGAGCCTTGAGGTTGAAGGCAGCCTGGCCGTGCTGCGCTATGTGCTCGATCTGCCCGAAGTCGCCAGGCTGCCGGATGAAGCCGCGCTCGATCCGCGGCTGCAGGGCATGCTCCGCGGCTGGAACGAGGCGGTCGAGAGCGAGATCGCCGCCAGCGAAGAACCGAGCCGCGCCGCCGCCATCGCCGCACGCTATGCCGAGGCGTTTCCGCTGGCCTACCGCGGCACCTATGGCCCGGCCGAAGCGGCGCGCGACATTGCGCGGCTGCGCAAGCTGGCCGGTGAGGGCGAAGCCGGCCCGCGCCGCGATGCCCGGCTGCACCACATGGCCGGGGATGAGGCCGGCACGCTGCGGCTCAAGGTTTACCAGCGCAGCGGTTCGATTGCCCTGTCCGATGCGGTTCCCGCGCTTGAGAACTTCGGGTTCCATGTCGTGGAGGACCTGCCGACCGAGCTTGACCAAGGCCGGCTCGGCACGATCCACGATTTCCAATTGGCGCTGCCGGCTGGGCTTGAGACCGGTGCGGTCATGGCCCGCGCCGCCGCGATCGAGGCGGCCTTTGCCGAAGTGCTCAACGGCGCGGCCGAGGACGATCCGTTCAACCGCCTGATCACCACGGTCGGGCTGGCGGCGGCGGAGACCAACTGGCTGCGCGCCTGGTATCGCTACCTGCGCCAGGCCGGGCTGAACTACGGCGTGCCGACCGCGGTCGATGCGCTGCACCATGCGCCGCGGGTCACGCGCGGCCTGGTCGATCTGTTCGTCGCCCGCCACGATCCCGCCTTCAAGGGCGACCGGCTCGCCGCCGAAACCCAGGCCCAGGACGCGATCCGCGATGGCCTGGCGCTGGTTTCGGCGATCAACGATGACCGCCTGCTGCGCCAGTACCGCGCCGTGGTCGAGGCGATGCTGCGGACCAATGCCTTTGCCCCCGCCGGGCAGCAGGCGCTGGCCTTCAAGCTCGATTCCGCGCTCGTTCCGGGCCTACCCAAGCCGCTGCCGTGGCGCGAGATCTTCGTCTATTCGCGGCGGGTCGAGGGCATTCACCTGCGCTCCGGCCCGGTCGCGCGCGGGGGCTTGCGCTGGTCCGACCGGCGTGATGACTTCCGCACCGAAATCCTCGGGCTGATGAAGGCCCAGCGGGTCAAGAACGCGGTGATCGTGCCGAGCGGGGCCAAGGGCGGGTTCTATCCCAAGCAGCTCCCCAATCCGGCGCGGGACCGCGACGGCTGGCTGGCCGAGGGCAAGGAAAGCTACAAGCTGTTCATCCGCACGCTGCTGTCGATCACCGACAATATCGTTGGCACCAAGGTGGTCCATCCCAAGCAGGTCGTGATCCGCGACGGCGAGGACCCGTACTTCGTGGTCGCCGCCGATAAGGGCACCGCGACCTATTCCGACACGGCCAATGCCATCGCCGAAGAGCATGACTTCTGGCTCGACGATGCTTTCGCCAGCGGCGGGTCGAAGGGCTATGACCACAAGGCCATGGGCATCACCGCCAAGGGTGCCTGGCTCTCGGTCCAGCGGCACTTCCTGGAAATGGGTATCGACGTCCAAACCCAGCCGATCCGCGTGGCCGGCTGCGGCGACATGTCCGGCGACGTGTTCGGCAACGGCATGCTGCTGTCCAAGGCGCTGAAGGTGGTCGCGGCGTTCGATCACCGCCACGTGTCCCTCGATCCCGATCCCGATCCGGCCAAGAGCTGGGCCGAGCGGGCGCGGATGTTCGCCCTGCCGCGCTCGTCGTGGGAGGACTATGACACGAAGCTGATCTCGAAGGGCGGCGGGGTCTTTGCCCGCAGCCTCAAGGAAGTGCCGCTGTCGAAGGAAGTCCAGGCCATGCTCGGCCTCGACCAGCCCAGCATCGATCCCGATGGCCTGATCACCGCGATCCTCAAGGCCGAGATCGACCTGCTGTGGTTCGGCGGGATCGGCACCTATGTGAAGAGCTCGGTCGAGAACAACGTCCAGGTCGGCGATCCGGCCAATGATGCGCTGCGCATCGATGGCGCGCAGGTCCGGGCCAAGGCGATCGGCGAAGGCGCCAACCTGGGCTGCACCCAGGCCGGGCGGATCGAGTTCGCGCTGAAGGGCGGGCGGATCAACACTGACTTCATCGACAATTCGGCCGGGGTCGATTGCTCGGACAACGAGGTCAATATCAAGATCGCCCTGGCCGGAGCCAAGCGCGCCGGGCGGCTGTCCGAGCCTGACCGGGTCAAGCTGCTCTCCGCCATGACCGACGAGGTTGGCGCCATCGTCCTAGAAGACAACCGGCTCCAGGCGCTGGCCCTGTCGATCGCGACGGCGGGCGGCGCCGCGACCACCGCCTCGCACCTGCGGCTGATCGAAACGCTGGAAGCCAGTGGCCAGCTCGATCGCAAGACCGAGGGCCTCGCCGAAAGCGATGTCCTCGCGCGCCGTGCAGCCGAAGGGCAGGGGCTGACCCGGCCCGAGCTGGCCGTGGTGCTGTCCAGCACCAAGCTGGTGCTGCAGGACGCGCTGGAGCATTCCGCGGTGCCCGACGATCCGCTGCTGGAGGGCGAACTGCTCGCCGCCTTCCCCGCGCCGATGCGGGTCAAGTTCAAGGCCGAGATCCTCGATCACCGGCTGCGGCGCGAGATCATCGCCACCAAGCTGGCCAACCGCATGGTCAACCGGCTCGGGTTGATCCATCCGTTCGAACTGGTCGAAGAGGAAGGCGCAACGCTGGCCCAGGTCACCACGGCCTTCGTCGCGGCCGAGCAGCTGCTCGGCATGGGCGCGATCTGGCAGGGGATCGAAACCCAGCCGATGCCCGAAGCCGCGCGCATCCTGCTGTTCGACCGGGCGGCGGCGGCGATGGTCAACCATATGGCCGACCTGCTGCGGGTTTCCGGCGGCGCGTTGTCGGCGGGCGAACTCGTCGCGCAGCTCGAAGGCGGGGTCACCCTGCTGTCGGGTGCGACTGGGCGGCTGCTCTCGCGTGAGGGTCAGGCGCTGTCAGCCGCCTTGCAAGAGCGGTTTGTCGCGGCCGGGGCGCCGGGCGAGCTGGCGGCTGCGGTGGCGCACCTGTTCGATCTCGATGGCTCGGTTGGTCTGGCCATGCTGGCGCGCCAGACCGGCACCAAGCCCGAAGCCCTGACCCGCGCCTTCATCGCCCTGGGCCGCGATCTGGGGCTCGACTGGGCGCAGCAGGCGGCCGAACGGCTCGCCCCGACCGATCCGTGGGAGCGCCTGCTGGTCAACAGCCTGGCCCGCGACATCCAGCATATGCGGCTCGATTTCCTGCGCCGCCATGCCGATGACCAGGGTGAGCCGCTGGCCGTGGTCGAGCGCTGGACCGAGGCGCAGGCACCGGCGATCCGCCAGTTCCGCGCTGTCGTTACCCGTGCCCAGGCTGCTCCGGCGCTGAGCCCGACCATGCTGGCGCAGATCGGCAACCAGGCCCGCAACCTGCTGG
>JAJTFU010000041.1:13560-24934 GCA_021299075.1 Novosphingobium sp.
GGCGCGGTAATCCATCCGGCGGCGAACCCGGACCTTACGCCAAGGGGGAAACGCGAACGGGCGGGCCGGCGCGGGGGTGCCTGAGCCAGACAGGCTTGGCTGGCGCGCTTTCGGGCGAAAGGCTGACAAGCAGCGCGCGGGTCTTGTCGGCGCGATCCTGACGTGCAGGGCGAAAGCGGGGCGGACTCGCACCCGGGCCGCTATTCACCGGGGCATACCCCGAAGTTCTGCAGGCGGGGAACGCCGCCTGCTCCCTGCATCGTGGGGGCGCAGACGCCTCTGCTGGGAGGGACGCGCCGGCCGCGCGGGTGATAAGCGCAGCTGACCGCCCGCACCCGTCGCACCAGTGGTTACTGGCGGCGGTGCGTATAACCGATATGGTTACAGAAGTCAAGCAAACAATCCTCCCTGGTTTTGCGAAGCACAAATGGGGAGGTGGCAGACGCCGTAGGCGGCTGACGGAAGGGTGATGCCTGCCCGCACTACCCCTCCGTCATTTGCTGACGCAAATGCCACCTCCCCATTTGCGGCTGCGCCGAAAACATGGAGGATTTACTTGGTGGAGAGCTGCTCCAGTGCCCACTGCGCCGCCTCGGCCACGACCGGGTCGGGGTCGCCAGCCAGCGCCTGCACTTGCGGCCGCAGTGCAGCATCGCCGCTGTTGCCGGCAGCATAGAGACAGTTGCGCACGAACCGGTCCCGCCCGATCCGCTTTATCGGCGATCCGCTGAACAGCTTGCGGAAGGCAGCGTCATCCAGCGCCAGTAGATCGGCCAGGCGCGGCGCGGCCAATTCGGCGCGGGGCAGGAAGGCGCGCATGGTCTGGGCGGTGCTGGCAAACTTGTTCCACGGGCAGACCGCCAGGCAATCGTCGCAGCCGTAGATCCGGTCGCCCAGCGCTGTGCGGAATTCTTCCGGCACCGGTCCCTTGTGCTCGATCGTCAGGTAGGAAATGCAGCGCCGCGCATCGAGCTGATAGGGCGCAGGAAAAGCATTCGTGGGGCAAGCGGTCTGGCAGGCGTTGCACGAACCGCAACGGTCCCGGCCCGGCGCGTCGACCGGCAGTTCCAGCGTCGTATAGATCACGCCCAGAAACAGCCAGGAACCATGCTCGCGGCTGACCAGGTTGGTGTGCTTGCCCTGCCAGCCCAGCCCCGCCGCCTCGCCCAGCGGCTTTTCCATCACCGGGGCCGTATCGACGAAGACTTTCACGCCAATTTCGCCCAGCCCGCGCTTCGCCGCTTGGTCCACCAGCCAGCGGGCCAATGCCTTCAGCGCCTTCTTGACCGTGTCATGATAGTCCGACCCTTGCGCATAGACCGAAATCCGCGCCCGGCCCTCCCGTTCGGCCAGCGGATCGCTGGCGGGGGCATAGCTCATGCCCAGGGCAATCACGCTGGCTGCCTCGGGCCACAGGCCTTGCGGGCTGCGGCGATGGTGGGCGCGGCTTTCCATCCAATCCATCGCGCCGTGGCGCCCTTCGCCCAGCCATTCTTCGAGCCGCCGGGCGCGCACAGGGTCTTCCACCGCCGCAGTCACCCCGCAGGCGGCAAAGCCCAGCCGCGCCGCTTCGTGCGCCAGATCGGCCTTAAGGCCCATGATTTCAGCGGCGTTAACCAAACTTCCTGTTGCTCCTGTTCACGCGGCCTCCATAGTGGCCACAGACCATGAAGCTAGGGGAATGGCAGATGGCGGGCAATCTCGGCGCCGCAGACGGAGCAGGCGCGGGACGGCCGCTGGCCATCGAGGCGAAGGGGCTGGTCAAGCGGTTCGACGGCTTCACGGCCGTTGACGGTGTCGACATCGCGGTCCCCGAAGGCGCGATCTACGGCATCCTTGGCCCCAACGGTGCGGGCAAGACCACGACGCTCAGGATGTTGCTCGGCATCATCGACCCGGACGAAGGCCTGCGTCGGATCCTGGGGCATGACCGCCCGCACGAGATCAGCCACGCGATCGGATATCTCCCTGAGGAGCGCGGGCTCTATCCCGCGATGAAGGCTTACGAAGCCATTGCCTTCCTCGGCGCATTGCGCGGCCTGCCGCTGGCCGAAGGGCGCAAGCGCGGCAAGGCGCTGCTGGAGGAGCATGGCCTGGGCTATGCGACCGAACGCCAGATCCGCCAGCTCTCCAAGGGCATGGCCCAGCAGGTCCAGCTGCTCGGCACCCTGGTCCACGAGCCGCGGCTGGTGGTGTTCGACGAGCCGTTCTCGGGCCTCGATGCGCTCAATCAGGGCAAGCTGGAAAAGATGATCCGGGCGCTGGCCGCCAAGGGCACGACCGTGATCTTTTCGACCCACGTGATCGCCCATGCCGAGCGGCTGTGCGATGAAGTGGCGATCATCGCCGGAGGCAAGGTGCCATTCGCCGGGCCGGTCGACGTGGCGCGTGACCGGATCCGCCCGCAGGTGCGGCTGGAAACGCGGGCGAGCGAGGGGGCCTGGCGCGCGGCGCTTCCCGCCGATGCCCGGCACGAAGGCAATTATTGGCTGTTCTCGCTGCCCGAAAGCGGGATCGAACCGCTGCTGCGCGCGCTGATCGAGGGTGAGGCGGGGATCCTGTCGCTGTCGATCGAGCGCGCCGGGCTGCACGATGCCTTCGTGGCGATCGCGGGCGAGGCGGCAGCGCGCGCGCTGGCTGAAGACAAGCCGCAGGAGGGCCGCTGACATGACCGCGCTGAATGGACGTCTCTCCACCCTGGCCGCCGCCTTCGTCATTGCCCGGCGTGATTTCACCGCGATCCTGTTCTCGCGCTCGTTCTTCCTCTTCCTGCTGGGTCCGTTGTTCCCGATCCTGGTCGGGGGCCTGGCTGGCGGGATCGGCAGCGAAGTGCGCAGCAATGCCGCGCGGCCCGAGCTGGGCGTGGCCATGTCCGCCGCCGATGGCCGGGCCTTGCTCGCCGCGCGCCAGCGGCTGGAGCCGCAACTGGGCGCGGCCGTGCCGGTGCTGGTGGTGGTCAAGGAACTGGCGCCGGGCGAAAGCTTCGATGCCCGCGCGGCCATGCAGGACCGCCGGGTCAACCTGGCGGCCGTGGTTACCGGCACTTTGCAGAAACCGGTCCTGTCCGGGCCAGAAGAGCGGATCGCCGACTGGCGCGGCCCGGTTGCCGTCCTGGCCGCCGAAGCGCAGCGCGCCGGGGGCACGGACTATCCGGCGGTCGGCCTGGCACCGCTCAAGCTATCGACCACGGCCGATGAGGCGCGCAGCCGCACGGTTACCGCCCAGCTCGGTCAGACAGTGCTGTTCCTGCTGACCATGCTCCTGGCCGGCATGGTGCTGTCCAACCTGGTCGAGGAAAAGGGCAACAAGATCATCGAGGTGCTGGCCGCGGCGATCCCGATGGACGCCGTGTTCCTGGGCAAGCTGTTTGCCATGCTGGCAGTCTCGTTCGTCGGCACCGGCGTCTGGGCGACAGTCGGCACCTCGGTCTGGCTGGCGGCGGGCAACAACCTGGGCCAGTTCCCGGCCCCGGCGGTCGGCTGGCCATTGTTCTTCCTGCTCGGCACGGCCTATTTCGCAATGGGCTACCTGCTGCTCGGCTCGCTGTTCCTGGCGATCGGCTCGATGGCCGCGACGGTGCGCGAGGTTCAGACCCTGTCGATGCCGGTCACGATGCTCCAGCTGCTCAACTTCTTCTTCGCCTCCTGGGCGATGGCGCGGCCGGGCTCGGCAGTGGAGCTGGCGGCGATGATCGTCCCGTTCAGCTCGCCCTTTGCCATGCTGGCCCACGCCGCGCGTGACGGGGCGCTGTTGCCGCATGTCCTGGCGCTGGCCTGGCAGGCGGTCTGCGTCGCGGTCTTCGTGCGGGTTGGCGCCACGCTGTTCCGGCGCTGGGTGATGAAGAGCGGGCCGGCGCGCAGCGATGGCCAGGGCCCCTGGAAACGCCTGCTCGCGCGCCGGGCCGTGCGGTGAATAAGGTCCGTTCCGGAGACGCTATTGACTCTTGGGTAAGTTAGACCAAGTAGGTCTTGATGGGAAACTGATTGCGACAACGCGCAGCAGAAGAGGATTCGTCATGGCCACCCAGATCGCCGATGCCCCGTTCAAGTACCGCAGCGCGCCCACCGCGACCGAAGCTTTTGAAGGCTGGCTGAAGGAATACGGGCAGAATCTGCCGGTCCACACCCATCCGTGGGATGTGTCCCGTTCGGACATTTATGTCGAGGACCGCTGGCAGCCGATCTTTGCCGAAATGCGCGCCAAGGCGCCGGTGAACAAGGTCACCGGCACGCCCTATGGCGATTACTGGAACGTGACCACGGTCAAGACGATCCAGCATGTCGAATCGTTGCCCGAGCTCTATTCCTCTTCGTGGCTCCACGGCGGGATCACGATCGGCGATCCGCCGGCCGACATGACGCCCGAGATGCTGGAAGAGCGCCGCTTGCCGATGTTCATTGCGATGGACCGGCCCGAACACACCGGCCAGCGCCGCACCGTCGCCCCAGCCTTCACCCCGGGCGAGATCGACAAGATGGCCGCCGAAGTGCGGATGCGCACCGCCGCCACGCTCGACAGCCTGCCCTGGGGTGAGGAATTCGACTGGGTCGACAAGGTCTCGATCGAACTGACCACCGGCATGCTGGCGATCCTGTTCGGCTTCCCGTGGGAAGACCGCCGCCTGCTGACCTTCTGGTCAGACTGGGCCGGCGATGTCGAGCTGGGCCTGGCGCGCGAGCTGGCCGATACCCGGCACGAAATCCTGCTCGAAATGGCGCGCTACTTCCAGACGCTGTGGATGGAGCGCATGGGTGCGGAACCGAGCCGCGACCTGATCTCGATGATGATCCATTCGGACGCGATGAACCACATGAGCCCGCAGGAGTTCATGGGCAACCTCGTCCTGCTGATCGTCGGCGGCAACGATACCACCCGCAACACCATGTCGGGCAT
The DNA here is from genome assembly GCA_021299075.1 of Novosphingobium sp. Taxonomy (GTDB): domain Bacteria; phylum Pseudomonadota; class Alphaproteobacteria; order Sphingomonadales; family Sphingomonadaceae; genus Novosphingobium. The sequence continues at coordinate 18,454 of JAJTFU010000041.1, forward strand.
CGTCCAGGGGCTGGACCAGTTCCCCGACCAGCGCGCGATCTTTGAAAACGATCCCTCGGTGATCCCCAACGCGGTGCAGGAATGTATTCGCTATGTGACGCCCTTGGCCCACATGCGCCGCACCGCGACCGAAGATGCCGACCTGTTCGGCAACCAGGTCAAGAAGGGTGACAAGCTGATCCTGTGGTACCTTTCGGCCAACCGCGACGAGACGGTGTTCGAGAACCCGGACAAGCTGGACATCACGCGCGAGAATGCCCGCCGGCACCTCTCGTTCGGCTATGGCATCCACCGCTGCGTCGGTGCCCGCCTGGCCGAACTGCAGCTCAAGATCCTGCTCGAAGAAATGCACGCCCGGCGGATGCGCGTGAACGTCACCGGCAAGGTCGAGCGCGTGCGCGCCAACTTCGTCCACGGCTTCCGCAAGCTGGGCGTGACGCTGAGCAAGTTCTGATGCCGGGTCGGCGCAGCTTCCTCGGCTGGTTGGCCGCGGGTGCTGCTGCCGGCGGCTTGGCCGCCTGTTCAAGCGCCGAAGCAAGGACCTATCCGGTCCGCTTCAGCGACGCCGAATGGAAGAAGCGGCTCACCGCCAAGCAGTACTACATCCTGCGCCGCAAGGGCACCGAGGTGCCTGGCTCCTCGCCGCTGCTGCATGAAAAGCGCAAGGGCGTGTTCGTCTGCGCAGCCGATGGCAACGTGCTCTATTCCAGCGCCACGAAGTACGACAGCAAGACCGGCTGGCCCAGCTTCTGGGATGTGGTGCCGGGATCGATCGGTACGTCGGTCGATTTCGATGTCGGCTATCCGCGCACCGAGGTGCACTGCGCCCGCTGCGGCGGACACCTGGGCCACGTCTTCAACGATGGCCCCAAGCCGACCGGCAAGCGGTACTGCATGAACGGTGATGCGCTGCTGTTCCGTCCGGCTTAACGGACGCGATAGACCCGCAGCCCGTTGACATCCTTGAGCGCTACCGGCTCCAGCCAAGTCGGCACTTCGTTGCGCTCAAGCCGGGCCATGAAGCCGTTTGGCGCTTCGGCCTCGTAGATCATCGGTTCGAACAGGCCGGGACAATAGGCCACATATTCGATGCCGCGCCGTGCCGCGATGGCGCGGGCCTGGTCGGGTGTGCCGCGGAAAGCATCGATCACGTCACGCATTGCCGCGCTTGAGCGGTGGTGACCGCTGGCGACGATCCGGTGGTTGCTCACGTAAAGCAACGAGGGACCGGTATCGAGCGTGGCGAGGATATCGGCCGGCGGCAGCGCGTTGATCCCGCTGAGGTTCTGGGCGAGTTCGCACTTCGCGCTCTCTCGCACCTGGCGTTCCAGCGCGGCTTGCTGCGGGGTCAGCAAGTTCTTGACCGCAGTGATCGGGACGGCCGGAATCAGCGCGACCAAGGCCGCGAGCGTCATGCCGATGCGCTGCGCGGGCGAGGTCAATGTCTGGGCATGGTCGAGCCAGCGGCGGACCTGGGCGGCGGCAGCCGGAGCGGCGAAAGTCGCGGCAACCGCCGAGGCGCGTTCGACCAGCACGGCCACGCCAACAGCAGCCAGGACCAGCAGGGCATATTCGGCCCAGATCCAGCGTGCGGCCACATCGCGCTGCCAGATCAGGAACAGCGCGACCAGAGCGAGGACGGGCAGGCCGACCGTCTGGATCGCATCGCCAAGGCCCTGGTGCCACAGCGGCAAGCCTTCCGGGACGCGTAGATACCAGAATTGACGGACCACCGGGTCAAGCGCGGCAAAGGCATCGCCGCGGGCGCACTGCGGTGCCAGCCAGGCTGCCGCGACCAGTCCGGCGCCGGCGGCCAGGGCCAGGGCGGCCACTTGCTGCCACAGGCGGGGTTCGCGCAGCCGGGTTGCCAGCATACAGCCCGTCGCGGCCAGGCCAAGCAGCGCCAGGTGCGCGCCCGAGATGACGTCGCAATAGGGCAGCCAGAGTTCGGCCGGGCGGTGGCCGAGCAGCCAGAACAGGATCGAGCCCAGCGCGAGCGCGGCCATACCGTGACTCAGCCAGGCCGAATCGCGCCAGTCGCGCAGCCAGCGCAGGGCGAAGAGGCCCATGAAGGCAGCTGCCAGCGGCAGGCCTTCGATCGAGATCGTCAGCCAGAAGGCCAGGGCCAGCCCGGCAACGGTCCCGCCCTTGCGGGGATTGGTGGCAAAGGCCGAGTTCAGCGCGATCAGGGCCATGACGATCTGCCAGCCGTGGTGATCGATCCGCAGCGGCCGCAGCTGGTGCAGCACCGGCACCGAGATGGCGAGCACCAGGCAGGCAAACAGGCCCACCTCAGCGCCGAACATCCGCCGGGCGAGGCGCGCGACCAGCGCCACGACGCAGCCCAGGGTCAAGAGCGGGACCAGTGTCAGCGCGGCCAGTTCGGCCAGGTGCTGGCCCAGGAAGGGTCGCAGCGCCAGGATCATGACGGCGATCGGCGGGTCAATCAGCCGGGTCCAGTGCATCGCCGCCCCGGCGGGGAGATCGATCCGGTACTGGTGGACATCGAACCAGCTTTGCCCGCCGATCCAGTCACGCACCTGCAGCAGGCGCAGCAGATCGTCGGGGTCGGGAAAGCGGATCTCGGCGATCGACTTGGCGTTGACGATCAGGGTGAGCAGGCACAGCCCGAGCCAGACCAGCAGGGTTTTGCGCCGGAAGGCCGGATCGGCAGGTTCCGGGTGCGGGACTGGCAGTGCTCTGTCGGTCATTAGTCGGGAAATACCAGATGTTTGCGCAAAAGCCAGGTCGCGGTGAAGCTGACGACGATTGCGACCAGCTTGGCCAGCCGCGGATCCCCATGGAGCGCCGTGACCAGGCCGACAATGACAGTGGTGAGCGCCAGGCCGATCAGTGCCGAAACCACGAACAACGCCTTCTGGCGGGTGCGGGCGGCACCGCGTTCGGCGACGTTGTCATTGAATACCTTGCGGCTCGAGAGGATCCAGTGGGCGACGATCCCGGCGCTGTATCCGATCGCCGAGGCAATCGCGGCCATCATGCCGATCGAGAGCAGGGCCAGGAACAGTCCCATGTCGACTGCCAAGGCGCCGACGCTGGCAATGCCATAGCGAATGACCGTGGTCTTGCGCAGGCGATAGAGCAGGTCGGACAGGTGTTGCGTCATGGTGCGCTCTTTCGCAGCAGACGGGCAGCGCCGGATCGGCTCCGGCGCTGCTGTCAGTCAGGTCATCAGGCGGCTTCGCGCTTGCTGGCGATGCGTTCGGGCACTTCGCGGACCGATGCCAGCGCTGCGGCCTGGTCTTCGGTCAGTTCGGCCCGGGCCGGAGCGATCGCCTTTTCGGCGCCTTCGTCACCAGCTTCGTGGTACTCGGCATCCTCATTGACGCACCAGGTGTCGTAGATCCGTTCACCAGCCACGATGTTCTCCACCGTCAGCATGGCGGTCATCATCGCGTGGTCCTGGTTGTTGTAGCGGTGCATCCCGTTGCGGCCGACCAGGTGCAGCGTGGGCCAGGTAGCCTCAAGTTCGCGGCGCATGGCGTCGACATGGGCGGCATAGTCCTCGTCGTAGACCGGGTAGGCCTTTTCCTGGCGCACCACGACCCCGCCGATCACCTGCTCGGCCGAAACCAGCCCAAGCTGGGCCATTTCGCGCGTTGCCAGTTCGACCAGATCGTCATCAGCCATCGACCACAGACCATCGCCTTCGAAGCAGAAGTATTCGAGGCCGACGCAGGCCACGCCCTGATCCGGGACCATTTCGGGCGACCACGAACGGAAGTTCTGGATGCGACCGACCTTTACCTTGCTATCGTGGATGTAGATCCAGTTGTCCGGGAACATGTCCTCGTCAGCGCGGATCTTCAGCGCCACGGTCAGGAAGTCGCGGTACTTGAGCTGCTTGGCGTTGAAGCTGGTGGCCGGCAGCGGGTGCAGGCGGGCGGCCAGTTCGCGCATCGGGGCCGAGCTGATCGCATGGCGGGCGCGGATCACCACGTCACCGACCGGACCGGTGGCGGTCATGCGCCAGCCGCCTTCGTTGTCGCTGGCCAGCTGCTTCAGTCCATGATCCATCAGGATCTGGCCCTTGCCGGTGGCAATGATCTTGTCGCGGGCGGCATCCCACATCATGCCTGGCCCAAGCCGCGGATAGCGGAAGGTTTCAAGCAGGGTCTTGGTCTGCATCCCGTCGTTCGGGCGCTTGTTGAGGCCGAGGCTACGCTTCAGCCCATCGACCACGGCGCCCCACAGCGACAGGCCCTTGATCCGCTGGGCGGCCCAGTCGGCGCTCATCTCGTCGCAGGGCATGCCCCAGACCTTCTCGGTATAGGTCTTGAAGAAGATCGAATAGAGCTTCCAGCCGAACTGGTTGACGGTCCAGTCCTCGAACGACTTGACCTTCTTGTTCGGGAAAGCCTTGGCCTTGGCGAAGCTGATCATGCACAGGGTAGAGCGAACCACGCCCAGGTTCCACAGCGCTTCGAAGGCGCGCAGCGGGTAGGAGTAGAACTTGCCCTCGTAATAGATCCGGCTCATCCGTGGACGCTGGATGAAATCGTCAGGTAGGATCTCGTTCCACAGGTCGACCACCTGCTGGCTCTTCGAGAAAAACCGGTGACCGCCGATGTCGAAGCGGTAGCCTTCGTGCTCGACCGTGCGGCTGATCCCGCCGACATAGGTCTTGTCCTTTTCGATGATCGCCACGGTCAGCCCCTGCTTGGTCAGCAGGTAACCGGCGGTCAGTCCGGCTGGCCCCGCACCAATAATTGCAACATCGACAGTGGTTTCACGCGGCTGGTGACTGCCCGGGATATTCTGGACTGACATTAGGGCCCCTTCGTTCTGGCGTGACCCAAGGATGAAGGAAAATGCCTAATCATTGGTTAATGCGTTGGTGTGAATGCCATGAGTTAGAACGGTTTTGTATCTGCGCGACCAGCTGCGCCAGCTCGTCCAGCAGGAAGCCTTCCAGGAAGACCAGTCCATGCGCCGGCCCCTTGCGCCAGCGGACCCGCGCGTGGCGCAGCGGCAGCAGCCCGCCGCGCAACTGGACCGGCTGGCGCAGCGCCAGCGGCTCGTCCAGCTCGATCAGGGCGCCGTGTTGCGACAGGTTGAGCAGCCGGACCGGACGCTCGACCTGCATGGCGGTCAGGATCGCCGGATAGTCGACCGCCAGCCGCAATTGCCGCTTGGGAAAGCGGCCGGCTTCCTCAACGAGTGCGGAAAGATCGATCGGGGGATTGGCAAAGCGAAAGCCGACATGGCGGTCACGCTCCCACACCGGCTCGATCGGATGGCGCTCGCCCGTCCCCAGTTCCAGCGCCAGCGGGCCGTCCTGGGGCAGGGCATGGAACAGCCGGGCCTTGAGCCCGGTCGCCGAGACGTCGCGCAGGATGCACAGGAATTCCCCTGCCGGTCTGACCAGCTTGGCCGCGCGCAGCATCAGCGAGATGCACGGCGCGGCGCGTAGCTCCTGGCTGGTCCAGTCGTTCAGATCGGCTTCGGCCATGACTGCCTCCGGTCCCAGTATGGGGATCTCAGGGAATAGCCCTAGGCCACGCTCTGCTGGTGCGGACGGTGGGACTCGAACCCACACGAGCAAGGCTCAGGGGATTTTAAGTCCCCGGCGTCTACCATTCCGCCACGTCCGCTCAGGACCTGTCGTGATTTGGCCCATGCCGGGCTGCAAACGGCACTGTTCTGCGCTTCCGGTGCTCACGACCAGTAGGTCGCTGCGCGCCGGTTCTCGACCAGCACCATTTTCGCCTCGGCCTGAGCCAAATCACGACAGGTCCGGTCTGCCTTACGGTGGTACTGGCGGGAATTCCATCCCCGCTAACGCAATGCCGGCCCGGTCCCCCGGCCCAACTTCCTGTGCACAGTATTCTGTGGGTGGCTGGGGCGCCCCGACAAGAACGTCCCCCGGACGTTCTTGCGAGTTCGTGGCACGGGAGTGGGCTGGTGTTGCCAAGCCGATCGCGGAGGCGATCGGCGCACCAAAGATCACTCAATCAGCGTTCAAGCGCGCGCGCATTTCCTTGCCGGGCTTGAAATAGGGAACCTTCTTGCCCGGGACCGAAACACTCGCGCCGGTGCGCGGGTTGCGGCCCTGGCGGGGTTCGCGCTCGCGGGTTGAAAAAGCGCCGAAACCGCGCAGTTCGACCCGGCCACCCTGGGCCAGCCGCGTCTCGATCTCTTCGAAGAAGGTGTCGACCACCCTTTCGACCTCTTCAGCCCGCAGGCCGGGGTTATCGCGGGCAAGCGCCTGCAGCAGTTCGGATCTGATCATAACGTGCCTTCCTTCGGGGTCTGCGCAACCCCACGACCTGGTTTTAGTTCATTTTTTGTGCGGCACGGCCCTCGACCCGAAGCGGGACGCGCTGCAATGAGCTAAATGCCAGAGCGCGGCTCTGTTAGCAATGCTTGAAAATGACAGATGTGGTTTAAATCGCAAGCAAATCTGCTGCGGAAAGTCCCAGGCGTTCCATTCTGGCGCGAATTTCGGGCAAATCGCGGG
>JAJTFU010000042.1 GCA_021299075.1 Novosphingobium sp.
CGGTTGACGAGGACAAGCTTGCCGACACGCTGGAGCGCGTCCGCGTGCGCCTGGCCGAGAAGCGCTCGGCCGAAGAGGCGGAGAAGCTCAAGTCCGTGCTGGCCGAAGTCGCCCCGGATGCGATGGATGCCATGCCCGATGAGGGCGAACCGGCCGCCGCACGTTATGAAAAGCTCATCAACATCAAGGACAAGGGCCAGATCTTCCGCGTCGATGTCGATTCGATCGAACGGATCGAGGCGGCGGGCGATTACATGGTGATCTACACCGCCGATAACAGCCTGATCCTGCGCGAAACGATGAAGGACCTGGAGCGCAGGCTCGACCCGCGCGTGTTCCAGCGCGTCCACCGCTCGTGGATCGTCAACCTCAACAATGTCCGCCAGGTCAAGCCGCACACCAACGGCGAATGCTTCCTGGTGCTGGAAAGCGGCGCCGATGTGAAGGTCAGCCGGTCCTACCGCGACGTGGTTGCGCGGTTCGTGCACTGAGGCGCTGACAATGGGGGGCTGGCAACTCACGGGGTTCGACCTCGACGCCTTCGTCCGCGCCACGCTGGACGAGGACCTGGGCCTGGGTCTGCCCGGCGGCGGCCATGACGTGACCAGCGAAAGCGTGATTCCGGCCGATGCGCGCTTTTCGGGCGTGATGGACAGCCGCGATGCGATCACCGTCGCTGGCCTGCCGATCGCCGAAGCCTTCTTCCGCGCGCTCGATCCCGCCATGCAGATTGAAGTGCTGGTCGAGGAGGGCGCCCAGGTGCCCGCCGGAACCGACCTGATGCGGCTCACCGGCAATGCTCGCGCCATGTTGACGGCGGAGCGGTCTGCGCTCAACACGGTCCAGCATCTCTCCGGCATCGCGACGATGACCCGGACCTATGTCGATGCCATGCAGGGGCATGCGACGCTGCTCGATACCCGCAAGACCATCCCCGGCCTGCGCCATCTCGAGAAATACGCCACCCGGATGGGCGGCGCGAAAAATCACCGGATGGGCCTGTGGGACGCGGCCATGATCAAGGACAACCATGTCCTGGTGGCCGGCGGCGTGGCCGAAGCGGTGCGACGGGCGAAGGACGCCGGCGTGAAGGACGTGATCTGCGAAGTTGACCACCTCGACCAGATCGAACCGGCGCTGGCCGCCGGGGCCAGCCACCTGCTGCTCGACAATATGGACGTACCGACCCTGCGCGAAGCGGTCGCCCTGATTGCCGGCCGCGTGCCGAGCGAAGCCTCCGGCGGGGTGCGGCTCGACACCATCGGCGCGATTGCCGCGACCGGCGTGACCTATGTCTCGGTCGGCCGCCTGACGCAGAGCGCTCCGGCCGCCGACATCGGGCTCGATTTCACACCACTATGATCCGCGTGGCACTGGCCGCACTGGCCCTGCTATTGCCGCTGCCGGCGCTGGCCCAAGCCTATCAGTGCCGCATGCCCTCGCGCGTGACCATGCCGCCCGCGCCCGAACCGGGGCAAACGGTGCGGATGCCGATCGCGCGTTATACGCTGGCGGCGAGCTGGTCGCCCGACCACTGCAAGCTACGCGGCGCCGGCGATCCCCTGCAATGCAGCGGCAAGGCGGGGCGATTCGGCTTTGTGCTCCACGGGCTGTGGCCGGAAGGCGCCGCCGGGCGCTGGCCGCAGTGGTGCTCGATCACCCCGCGCCCAACCCCGGCAGAGCTGGCGCCGCACCTCTGCATGACCCCCAGCCCGCGCCTGCTCGAACACGCCTGGGCCAAGCATGGCTCGTGCATGGCAAAGCGGCCCGAGGGCTATTTCAAGGTGGCCGCGATCCTGTGGCGTTCGATCCGCTGGCCTGATGCCGACTACCTTTCGCAGCAGGACGATCTGACCGTGGGCGATCTGCGCAGCGCCTTTGTCACACGCAATCCCGGCTGGCCGCGCGAGTCTGTGGGCGTGGTCGCCAGCCGCACCGGCTGGCTGCGTGAACTGCGACTTTGCTATGGACGCGATTTCATGCCGCAGGCCTGCCCCCGCCGCGCCTTCGGTCCGCCCGATTCGGCCAGCCTCAAGATCTGGCGCGGGCTTTAGCGCTTCGACTGGAAGAAGGTGCGCAGCAACCCGGCCGCCTCGGCCTCACCCATCCCAGAATAGACCTCGGGCCGGTGCAGGCACTGGGCCTGCTCGAACACCCGCGCGCCATGCTCCACCGCCCCGCCCTTGGGGTCACTCGCAGCGTAATAGAGCTTCGCAATCCGGGCATGGCTGATCGCCCCGGCGCACATCGAACAGGGCTCCAGCGTGACCCACAGCTCGCAGCCATCGAGCCGCTCGTTACCGAGCACCTGCGCCGCCGCGCGAATCGCCAGCATTTCGGCATGGGCGGTCGGGTCGGAGAGGCCGCGTGGCTGATTATGGGCGGTTGCGATGACCGCACCGTCCTTGACCACGACCGCGCCAATCGGCACTTCGCCCGCAGATTCGGCTGCGCGCGCCTCGTCGAGCGCCAGTTGCATCGGTTCAGGGAGTGGCCAACGGCTCATCTAGCCGGGCTAGATGGTAATTTTGGGTGCGGCAAGGGCATCCGCCCTTGCCTTGCAACACCGGCCCGCTCCCCCGGCCCAGCCACCCGACAGGATACTATATGGGTGGCTGGGCCGGGGGAGCGGGCCGGTGTTGCCTCGCTTCTGCCGCGCAGAAGCGCCAAAAGCGCCGTGATAACTTGACCTTTCAAGGGTGAATCGGTAAGGGCGCGCCTTCCCCCACACGGGTATCCATTTTTCTAAGCGAGTTTTGACATGTCCCGCATCTGCGAACTGACCGGCAAGGGTCGCCAGGTTGGTAACAACGTGAGCCACGCCAACAACAAGACCAAGCGCGTCTTCCTGCCCAACCTGCAGAACGTCACGCTGATGTCGGAAAAGCTGGACCGCAGCTTCAAGTTCCGCGTTTCGACGCACGGGCTGCGCTCGGTTGAACACGTCGGCGGGCTGGACAACTGGCTGCTGAAGACCGTGGACAGCAAGCTTTCGGCCACTGCGCTGAAGGTGAAGCGCGAACTGGTCAAGGCCCAGGCCGCCTGATTCGCGGCGGGCCTTGCGGTCCGCACCAAAATACAGCCAAGGCGTCCGGTCAGCCGGGCGCCTTTTGCTTTGTCTGGACCTGGCGCTGCGGCAAGTCGGACAAGCGGAACTGCAACCGCAGCAACAGCGTGCGCTGGGTCGCGGCGCCATTATCATCGCTGATCAGCCACGCCTCCAGCGCACCATCGGCGCGCGGCTCGATCGCCAGGCCTTCATAGTTCTCTTCCAGCCCGGTTCCGTCGAAACTGGCCAGCTCCTGCGCGCGCCATTCGCCGCCAGCGCGGATCGCAGCCGGGTCCGCCAGCACCAGCTTGCTGCCAAAGCGCGGCGGCATCGGCCAGCGCAACGCGCGCAGCAGGATCAGCACCCGACCATCGGGCAGCTGCGCCACGTCGGTCGGGCGGTAACGGTCGGGGGCGATGAAGCGGAAGCGGAAGGCGCGGTCCTTGCCGTCAGGCGCACGGGGTAACAGCCGCCCTTCATGCGCCGCACCGCCGCCTTCGGCCAGGATCAGGAAGCGACCGTCAGCCAGGCGCGTCATCGCCTCGGCCCCGCTGTTCTTCGACCAGCCGGCCAGCTCCGGCGCAGCGATCACGCTCGGCTGAGCTTGGTCAGCAGCGATCCGCATGAAGACATTGCGGCCCTCCAGCGCCAGCCAGTAGGTCCCGCTCGCCGCGTCAAACGCGGCCGCTTCGACATCGCGATAGGCCTTCATCGCCCCCTTGCGCGGCATGATCGGAGCAATCCGGACGGCGCCAGCCTGGCCCGGCTCGGGCAGGTCGAGCCGGACACCGGTGTCGCTGAACGAAGTAAGTCTACCCGGCGCCGACCTGACCAGCGCCGAGAAGCCTCCGAAATCGCTATTCGGACTAGTCAGTTGCCAGGCACCAGTCAGGCGAAACGGGCCGAGTGTCTGGCTCTTCGGCAAGGGCAGCACCGCGACCGTGACGGATTGGCTACTGTTGGATGGCGGTGCGGGTTCGCGCAGCCAGATCACCGGCGCCAGGCCCAGCATCAGCAGAACAATCAGCAAGCGGCGCGGCATGGTTCCGCATGGCCCGCATGGCCCGCCGAATCAAGCACGCCGATGCAATTGACCTGCGGCAGGGCGAGCGGCATTGTCCGCCCATCCGCGAGCGAGGAGAACGCGCCGATGTTCCGTCCGATCCCTGTACTGACTGGCCTGTGCCTGGTTGCCACTGCCCTGCCTGCTCAGGCCAAGGACAAGCCGCTCGACGGTCCACCGCCAGCGGTGTTCCAGGCGGTGCTGGACTGCAAGGCGCAGAGCGACCCTGCGGCGCGGCTGGCCTGCTATGACAAGGCAGTCAGCGCGATGGACGCCGCGCGCGCGGCTAAGGATCTGGTGGTGACCGACCGGGCCGCCGTGCGCGAAGCCCGGCGCGGGCTGTTCGGCCTGTCGCTCCCCAGCCTCAAGCTGTTCGGCGGCGGTGACAACGACGATGACGAAGTGAAGGAAATCGAAAGCAAGCTCGCCGGAATCCGCATGGCCAGCGACGGCTTCCCGGTCTTCATACTGGAGGATGGCGCCCGCTGGAAGCAGACCGACGGGCGCAACACCTTCCCCAAGGCCGGGCAGAAGATCAAAATCCGCAAGGCGGCGCTAGGCAGCTACATGGCCAGCATCGAAGGCCAGCCCGGTGTGCGGGTCACACGGCAGGCGAACTGACGGGGAATGATCGTCAGGTCTTGCCGGACGTAAAGCCCTTTTGTAGCGACTCAACCGCCTCGCGCGCCATGTTTTCGCCCGCGTTCTCAATCCGCGTCCATTCCTGGTTAGTCCGGCAGACCTTTTTGGCCCGGACCAATGACCCGGTTTCACCATCGCGGGCGCAGCGGATGTAATTCGGATGGTCACGCGACAACTTGGCGTTGTAGGCCCGGATTTCCGATTGTTTCATCAGGATCGGCCCGGCGACCAGGTCCGGTTCGGTCTGGGCCGGCGCGCTGGACAGAACGAGTATGGCGGCAAGCATCGACATCGTAGCTCTCCTCTCTTGCGTATCGGAACGGTCAGCCGCGCAGACTCGGCTGTAGTCCAGGCCCCGCCTAGTTGGTGGGCATGGCCTTGCTGGACATGGCATCTGCAACCCGGCGCATCTCATCATTGCCGGCCAGGTCGGCGGCATGCCACTGGGCCACAGTGCGGCAACTGTAATTGCGCGTGACCAGCGAGCCGATCTCTGCCGAACGCACACAGCGGATATAGTTGGGATGCGTCCGCGCAAGCTTGGCGTTGTGCGCCCGGATCTGCGCCTGGGTCATCTTCTTGGGGTCAACGACGGCCGTCTCGGCATTGACCTCGGCGGGGAAGGCCGCGACGGGAGCTGGCGCACTGGCCAGCAACAAGGTGACAAAGGTGGCAAGCATCTGGCTATTCTCCTCAAACTGCCTGCGGATCCGACTTTGACCTAGTTCCCGCTTGCGTGCGAATTCGTGGTCATATCGGCAGCGAGCTGATCGGTACTGGCCCTGGCGGCTTTCTCCAACAGTGCCCAACGTTCGTTGGTGCGGCAGACCGGCCTGCGGCCGACCAACGATCCGGTGTCAGCTTGGCGAACGCACTTGATAAAATAGGGATCGTTTCGGTCAAGCGACTTGTTGTGGGCCCGGATTTCGGAAGCAGTCATCTCGCTTGGCTTGGGTTCCGGGATCGTCGGGGCGCTGGCGGGGGCTGCTGTCAGCAGTGCAAGAGCAAGAATGGACACGGGGAATTTTTCCTATCGATAGGCTGGGCGGGCCTTGGCCGCATCGCGCGAGTCTATGGGGCACGCCGCGCTCGCTCAAGCCGCGTCGAGCTACCGGGACATGACGTTCGTCAATTAGGCGAAGTAAGATCTAGCGCGGGCCTCCGCCCGCCAGCGCACCATCCGCTGCAGCGAAGTAGCGCTGCACCGCATCCTGTTCACGCGGGCTGAGGTGCGGGTTCCAGGCATCGATGATCAGCACGGCGCGGCGCTGATCGCTGTCATTCCAGGCTTCGTGCTCGATCGAATCGTCAAAGGCAAAGGCCTTGCCCTCAACCCATTCGCGGGTTTCGTTGCCGACGCGAAAGCCGCAGCCGGGCGGCACTTCCAGCGCCAGATGAATGATCGCGCGGGTATTGGTAACCCCGGTGTGCGGCGGGATCTTGCTATGCGGGCGCAGCACCGAGAAGAAGGCATTGGGGGCGCGGCCGGGAATGCGCGCCAGCGGCAGCCGATCGAGCACGGCTGCAGTCCTGGGGCAGCGATCGAGCACGGCCTGGTGCGGCTCGCCATATTCCCAGAGGAAACAGGCTGACCAATCAAGCGAGCCATCCAGCGGGCTCCAGTCATTCTCTGGCGTGCCCTTCTCGAAGCGGACATAGGGCCGGATCAGGTCACCCGGCGCATCCAGCAGGGCACGCAGTTCGGCCTGGATGTCCGGCGTCGCCGCCTCCAGTTCATCCAGCCAGGGAAAGTGGCGGCGATCGAAGTACTCGTCTTCCGGCAGGAATGGATAGAACACCCCCGCGCACTGGTTGTGATAGACGCGCCGGCGCCCGAGCGCCTGATCGACAAAGGCGCGGACCCGGCGCTCCTCGGTCTCGTCGCGTTCCTCGTCGGCCTTCAGCGCAGCTTCCGCGGCAGTGGCCAGCCTCGCGCGCAGTCCGTCGCAATAGGTCCGGCCCGCATCAAGCTCGGCCGCCACTTCCGGCGACAGCGGGGGCAGCTGCGCCGCCAATTGTTCAACCCCGTTCCAGGCCACGAGGGCCTGGGTCTCTTCGCCCAGCCGCTGGTGCAATTGGGCCATGCGCAACTGGGCGACGAAATCGAGCCGGTCGAGCGACAAGGCCTGGTCGAGAGCAGCGCGCTCACCGGCGGAATCGCCCGCCAGCCGATGGGCATGGGCCAGGTTGCGCCATAGCGGCCCGGCGGCAGGATCGGCTGCCGTGGCGCGCACGAAGGCGGCGATCGCGGCAGCGGCATTGCCCTCACGCAGGGCGGTCATACCTTCGGCATTGGCAATCTGGGCAGGGGTCGAAGCCATGGCTGCTAGGCTTAGAAGCGGCAAGGCTGAGCGGCAAGCGGCAGTTGCGATGCGGCCGCGCGCGCCCTAGACCGAGGGTATGAGCGCCGCCCCCGCCTTTGATCTCGCCGATGCCGAATGGCTGGCGCACCGCTATGTCGAAGGCGACGATGCCGTCCGCTTCATCCACTTGCCGCGCAGTGAGCATGAGAGCCAGGCTTTCCTGATCGATTCGTTGTTGGGTGCCCGGCCCACTTCGCCCGACCTGCCGGCTGCGGAACTGCTGGCCCAGCCCCATGGCAAGCTCCATTTCCTGTTCCATTCAGCCTTTTGCGGCTCAACGCTGCTGACCCGGGCCTTGTCGCTACCCGGCGTGGCCATGGGGCTGAGCGAGCCAACGATCCTGAACGATGTGGTTGGGTTCCGCCGCCGCGGCGCAAGACCAGCCGCAGTGGCGCGAGCGGCCGACCTCGCCTTGCGCTTGCTGGGCCGCCCGTTCGGGCCGGACGAGGCAGTGATCGTCAAGCCCTCCAACATCCTCAACCCGTTGGCCGAACTCCTCCTGGCGCTGCAGGGGCAGGGGCAAGCGCTGTTTCTCTATGCTCCGCTTGAGACATTCCTGATCTCGGTGGCGCGCAAGGGCTTGCACTGCCGGGCCTGGGTGCGCGAACTGCTGGAAGGCTATGTGCAGGATCGGTTCGTCGATCTGGGCTTTGCCCCGGAAGACTATTTCCGCCTGACCGACCTGCAGGTCGGGGCCGTGGGCTGGCTGGCCCAGCATCAGTATTTCACGGCCTTGTCCGCCAAGTTGGGGTCCAGAATGGCCAGCCTGGATGCCGACTTGCTGACAACCGAGCCGGAGGCGGCACTTGCCGCAGTCGGCCGGCACTATGGCCTGGCTTTGGATGCCGCCGCCATCGCGGCAGGCCCGGCCTTCCGCCGTAATTCGAAAACCGGTGCCGCCTATTCGCCCGAGGCCCGCAGCAGCGACTATGAGGCCGCCCGGGCCGCATATGGCGAGGAGATCGGCATGGTTATGGTCTGGGCAGAAGCTGTGGCGCGCAATGTCGGGCTGTCCCTGGCCGGCCCCAATCCACTGGCAGTTCAGGCGTAGCCGAACTTTTCGATCCACGGCTGCAGGATCGGCATGACCGGTTCGAAGTGCCGCGCGAATGGCTCCCACTGACCACGACCGTCATAAAGTCCCCGGCGGACCTGGCTGGCGCTGGCGGTCGCCACGCCCCGGTCGCGGGCGGTTCGATCGAAACGCCGCAGCGATTCGTCCCACGGTAGGTCGAGGAAGGCGCAGAGCGCGCGGGTCGCTCCGTCAAAGTCGCGGACGAGCGCGTGGTAATCGACTTCATGAAACGCGAGCGGCAGCCGCGCGCGGGCCAGCTCGATCAAGCGCATCATCGCATCGTAATGCCGGGCGGCCCGCTCAAGGCTGGTAAATTCTAGCGCCGCGCTAGTCAGGGCAAAGCTGGTGCGAAAGCAGCTCAGGATCACGTCACGCGGATCGCGCCGCATGATCAGCACGCGCGCTTGCGGGAACAGGCGGGCGATGATC
Organism: Novosphingobium sp.; assembly: GCA_021299075.1. Lineage (GTDB taxonomy): Bacteria > Pseudomonadota > Alphaproteobacteria > Sphingomonadales > Sphingomonadaceae > Novosphingobium. Next base: position 8,622 of record JAJTFU010000042.1, read on the forward strand.
GGCAGGCGCGTGGCCTTTAGCGGATCCATATCGACGAAGGTCTGACCCTGCGGATCGATTCCGGCGGCACGGACCTTGTCCCAATAGGCCTGGGCCTGCGGTGCCAGAGCGCCAGGTTCAAGCCCGGCCAGCCGGCTGATACCGCCTGGCTCGGCCAGAAAGGCGCGGTCGGCTTCGACCAGCGTGGGCCGCTCTTCCAGTGCAACCACGCCGGGCAGCGAGGCCAACACGTTCTCGACGAGCGTGGTGCCAGAGCGGGGATAACCGAGCAGGAAAACATGGTGCGCGGCAGCTCCGCTCGGCGGGGGCGGGGCGGGCTGCGTCCAAGCCTGGAGCGGAGCGGTGGCCAGCTCGTCGATCAGGCGCTCGATCAGGTCGCGGTGCGTTTCACGGCTGCCTGCGGGCAATTCATGAAGCGTGGCAAAACCGGTCTGCGCTTCGCTGTAGGCTGCGAAGGCAGCATCCGCGGCCCCGCACCGTGCCAGGGCATCGCCATAGGTGGAGAGCAGCTGGATGCGCTCTGACGAAGGCGGTGCAGCCTGTGCTGCCAGAGGCGCGAGCAGGTCGCGGGCAGCGGCGGCCTGGCCGGATTCGAGCTCGACTGCGGCAAGGGCCGCGGCGGCAATGGCGTTGCCTGGGTCGCTGGCGAGCGCCGCCTGGGCGTGGTGGCGGGCGCGATCTGCAGCGCCGTCGCGCGCGGCAAGTCCGGCCAGGCCGGCATGGGCGTGGGGATTGTCCGGTTCGAGCGCCAGCACCTGCTGGTAGCAATCGGCGGCAGCGGCCATCGATCCGCCGGTATTGAAGATGAAGGCCCGCTCCAGCCAGGCTTCGGCGCAGCGGGGATCAGCCCGCAGCGCCGCATCGCAATGGAGGATCGCGTCGCGCAGCCGGCCTTGCTGCCTTAGCACTGAGCCCATGCCGACCAGAGCGAGTGGGTCGACTGTCGGTTCGCGCAGCAGCGCGCCGAACAGGGCCTCGGCGCGGGTGTTGTCGCCGACCGCAAGGGCAGTCCAGGCCTGGTGGAGACGATCGGCGTTCATCGCCAGCGCTTGAAGGGCGGCGGGCAGGCCAAGTCAAGCCGCGACGTTTGTTCAAAAAGAAAGGGGGCGGGCATTGCTGCCCACCCCCGATCTTTCTCGTTCTGATTCCGAAGAATTAGAACTTGATGCGAGCCGAGACCGCGAAGCGGCGACCCAGCGCGTCGTAGGTCGACGGGTAGGTGTTGCCGCTGTTGTACGAGGTCGAACCGATCGAGCTACCGACGACCGGCGGATCCTTGTCGAACAGGTTCTGGACGGCTGCGGTGAACGTCAGGTTGTCATTGACGTTGAAGCGCAGGGTCAGGTCGAACCAGTCATACGACGGGATCTTGCCGAAATCGACAGTATCACCTTCGCGGTAGCCGAAGCCAACCGGGAAGACCCCGGTGAACGCCGGAGCGGTCGCAATCACGTCGAGCGGCTCCTGCTGCATCGCCGAGATGTGGCGCCACAGGATCGAAGCATCGAACTTGCCGAAGGTGAAAGTGTTACGCCACGACCACTGCCACGCCGGCTGCATCGAGCCGGTGAAGCCGCAGTTGGCCGAGTAGTAACCGACGCATTCGCGATCCAGCGGGGTAGCGCTGAACACGTTCGCGTTGAAGGTCTGCGAGATCGCATAGTTCAGCACGAAGCCCGAGCTCCACTTGGCGAAGCCCAGATCGCGCGAGTAGTTCGCGATCAGGTCCACACCTTCGGTGAACAGACGGCCCTGGTTGCTCAGGCCCTGCGGGAGACCCAGCGTGTTCGCCGGGTCACCGTCGAGGCCGCCCGTCACCGGATTGCGCCCGATGGTGGTGCACGCCGGGTTCGATGCCGATGCAGAAGTCACACCCGGATAGGTGGTGACACCGCCGCTGACGGTCCGGTCGCCGAAGCAGCCGAAGATCACGTCACCCGAGGTCGGCGCGCCGATCTGGTCGGTGACGGTGATGTTGTAGTAGTCGATCGAGAGCGAGAAGCCCGGCAGGAAGCTCGGCTGGAACACCGCGCCAACGGTCCAGGTGGTGGCCTTTTCCGGAGCGAGGTTGATGTTGCCGCCACCGGTCGAGTTGGCCTGAGCCGCAGTCGGGTTCAGGATCGAGCCGATGGTGCCAACCGGAGCGCCCTGGGCAAGGCAGACCGCGCGGAGCGGCTGACCGGCAGCCAGGCCGGGGTTGGTGGCAAGGGTGCCAGCGCAGGGGTCGGTGGCCAGGCTGGTGAGGCCCGTGCTGACCGGCGAGAACAGTTCGCCGATGTTCGGAGCGCGCACGGCGCGGGCGTAGTTGCCGCGCAGCTTGACGCTGTCAAACGGTTCCCAGCTCAGACCGACCTTGTAGGTCCAGTCGTTGTTGGTACCACCACCATCGATCTTCTGGCTCGAGAAGCGGGCACCCGCTTCCAGGGTCAGGCTCTTGAAGCCCGGCTTGTCTTCAAGCAGCGGGGCCACGAGTTCGCCGTAGCCTTCGTAGACCTTGTAGTTGCCGAAGATGTCCGGAGCCGCACCGCCGGCACCGCCGAGTTCACCCGGGGTCTTGGACAGAATGTCCGAGGCCTGGCGAGCGGTGTAGTTGCGGTACTCGGCACCCAGCGCGAAGCCGATCGGTTCGCTCGCACCCGGCGAGGTGAAGCCGAGGTCACCCGAGACGGTTCTTGATCGCCTGCACCTTGTCGGATTCGCCGTAGGAAGCCGAGAGATCCCAGTCGATCGACGAGGTGATCGCACCGCGCGCACCAACGCGATAGTCGAACACGGTCGAGGTGTAGTTGCTGATACGCGGACCGACTTCAACCGCACGACGCGACAGGTTGAAGGTGACCGTGCGATAGTTCGGATCGGTCGGGCCAGTCGCGGTTGCCGCGGCAGCGCACTCAGCCGGGGTGAAGCGCGGGGTGTAGGTACCCGCAGCGCCGATGTTGAATGCGCAGAACTGGTTGCGCAGGGTCGCCGGCATGTAGGGGTTGTTGAGGTTCATCGTCACCGCACCGCCGAACGAGCCCGAGGGCGCGATGATGGTGTCGATGGTGTTCTTCGAGAACAGCCCGCGGGTGTAGACTTCCACCGCGTCGCTGACTTCATAGTTCGCCTGGGCGAAGATGTTGTAGCGCTTAAACGGCGTCTGGAAGATGTTGTACGGGTTGAAGTTGAAGAACTGATAGGTGCTGACCGCAGCGCCGTTCAGCAGCTGGCGGGTACCGCCGTTGCCGGTGCCCAGCGGGTCGATCGTGGTATTCGGCGTGCTGGTGCCGGCGATCAGCGGACGGGTGCCCGTGATGCGGGCGGGAACGCCCGTGCCCGAACCGCCGAGCGTGCCGGTGTACGAATCGATCCCGAAGACCGAGAAGTCACGGTCGCCCTGGTAGACCGGGTCCGATTCCTGGTAGCCGACGCTCAGCACGGCGTTACCGCGGCCGTCGTCGAAGTTGGCACCGATGGTCAGGTCGGCACGCATGTAGTTGCCGTCACCCTGCTGGGTGATCTGCTCACCAAGCGACAGATCGATGCCCGCGAAGTCCTTCTTGGTGACGAAGTTGACGACGCCGGTGATGGCGTCCGCACCATAGGTGGTCACGGCCGCACCGGTCAGCGCGTCAACGCGGCTGACGAGGGCAAGCGGGATGTTGTTAAGGTCGACGCGGCCCTGAAGGTCAGCCGGGACGATGCGGTTGCCGTCGAGCAGCACGATGTTGCGGTTCGAGCCGAGGCCGCGAAGGTCGACGTAGGACGAACCACCGTTGCCGTTGTTAACGGCCGTACCGATGTTCGGGACGATGCCGGGAACTTCACGCAGGACTTCTTCCGCGGTGTTCGACTGCTTGAGTTCGATCGCGTCCGAAGTGGTGACGTTGACCGGGTTGGCCTGTTCGAGGTTGGGGTTACGGATCAGCGAGCCGGTAACGACGATCGTCTGATCGGCGGTGTCCTCATCGGCGTCCTGCGCGAAGGCAGCGGTCGAAGTGAGCATGGCGACGGCAGTGCCGGCCACAGCCAGCGACTGCAGGCAGGTCGCGCCCGAAAGCGTTTTCTTGGTGGTTTTCACAGGTCAGTCCCTCTGTAGATCCCGTGGATTTCCCCACGAGGATTCCTGATCATCCGGTCCCCGGGCAGGGCACAGCCCCCGCCAAGATTGCGGATAGATGAACGGCTCATGGCGAAAAGGCGCGGGCCGGGCAAAGCTTTTTGGCCCGCGATCGGCTTTCATTTCAGTATTGTTGCAACACGGCCACAGGCGCGCGAAACTCGCGAAATAAAATTACAAATGCAGCGAATCTGGCGTAATTCTGCTGCCCTCCCAGCCGTCAAGCCTTGGGGGCCACCGGCATCGGCGGGACAAAGAGCTCCGCGTCCAGGCGGGACTCGCGCCACTTAAGGCTCCAGTGGAGGTGCGGTCCGGTCGCCCGGCCGGTCGCGCCGATCCGGCCGATGAACTGGCCCTGGCGCACCACGTCACCCACCCCCACTTCCAGCGCCGAACAGTGCAGGAAGGCGCTGTTGAGCCCCATGCCGTGATCGACCATCAGCAGCCGACCTTCCAGCGTGAAGGGGCTGACCGCCGCGAGCATCACCACGCCGTCGGCCGGGGCGACAAACGGCGTCCCGCTGGTACCGGTGGCGATATCGGTACCCGAATGATAGCTGCCGGGCGTGCCGTTATAGATCCGCTGCGAACCGAACCGGCCCGAAAGCCGGCCGGTAGCGGGCCAGATCATCTTCTGCCGCCAGCCCTCACTCGCGCGTTCGATACTGCGGGCGGCGTTGATCTGGGCGAGTTCGACCGCGCGGCGACGGGCGAATTCCTCGCTCGGAGCAGCGCCAGGGCGCGGGCCGATCGGGATGTGTTCGATCTTCCAGGCCCGCCGGGCAATCGGGATTGCATAGTCACCCAGGGTGCCGTCAGCGCTCTCAGCCACCAGTCGCGAGACCGGGCCGGCGTCGCGATCGAAGGCAATCAAAAAGCGGCCATCGCACCACCCCGCGGGCCCAGCCGCCCTGGATCAGCTGCCCGGCAAGCGCGAATGACTCGGCCCGTTCATCAGCCCGCGCTCGCCACCGGCCGGTCAGGCCCAGCCCGGCAAGACCGACCGCGCCCAGGATCAGCGTGCGGCGGTCCATCGCCGCGCCGCCTTAGCGCAGGGCCAACAAGTGCCGGGTCGCCACTTCGGGCGAGGCATAGGGTTCTTGCCGCTCGACGCTCCAGTAACGCAGCGCCTCCAGCACAATCGCTTCACCAGTGGCAGCGCAGACCACGTGCTTGCCATGGGTCAGCACGCGGAAGCCGTTGGCCTGGTAGAACAGGGTTGCGGGGCGATCAGAAGATGACATCAACATGGCCGCGATCCTAATCGATTGCCGCGGCTAGAGCAATTTCCCCTGTTCAGGCGGCGGTGCCTTGGGCGCTGGCCGTGAACGGCTGGGCGCAGGCGGTCCATCGCCCGGAGCAACCTTTAGCGCGCCATCGCGGAAGTGCAGTGTCAGGCTGGGCTCGTCTACCGCCGCTGCGCGGCTCGTCAGCGTCGCGCCGTCAGCTCCGGTCACCCGGACATACCCGCGTTGCAGCACCGCATCGGGATTGAGCGAGGCGTGGAGCCGGGCGAGGCCCGCCAGCCGCTCCTGCGCGCGGTCGAGCCGGGCCGAAAGCAGCGGCAGCGAGAGCCGGCTATCGATTAAGTGGAACGCGCCGCGCGCTTGGTGCGTGCGATCAACCAGCCCGCGCCGCAAGCGATCAGCGGCCTGATCGAGCCGCTGGGCATGCGGGCTGAACAGGGCCTGGGGCTTGGGCAGACGCTCGGCCCGGGCGAGCAGCCGCTCGCGCCCCAGTTGCAGCGGGCGGTTCACCGCCCGGCGCTTGCGCAAGGCCAGCTCGGCCAGCTGTTGCGCCAGCTCCTCACGCACCGGCACGGCGATCTCGGCAGCGGCGGTCGGCGTTGGCGCGCGCAGGTCGGAGGCAAAATCGACCAGGGTGGTGTCCGTCTCGTGGCCCACGGCGGAGATCACCGGGATCGGGCAGTCCGCCACCGCGCGGACCACGACTTCCTCGTTGAAGCACCACAGGTCCTCGATCGAGCCGCCGCCCCGTGCGACGATCACCAGGTCCGGGCGCGGCACCGCCCCTCCGGCTAAGAGTGCGCCGAACCCGCGCACGGCGGCGGCGACCTGCTCGGCCGCGCCCTGGCCCTGAACCAGCACCGGCCAGACCAGCACATGGACCGGGAAGCGGTCCGCCAGCCGGTGAAGGATGTCACGAATCACGGCCCCGGCCGGCGAGGTGACCACCCCGATCACCCGCGGCAGGAAGGGCAGGCGGCGCTTGCGCGAGGAATCGAACAGCCCTTCGGCTTCAAGCCGGGCCTTGGTCTTCGCCAGCAGCGCCAGCAGGGCGCCTTCGCCGGCGATCTCCATCCGGTCGATCACCACCTGGTAGTTCGAGCGGCCGGGATAAGTCGTCAGCTTGCCGGTGACGATCACTTCAATCCCGTCTTCCGGATTGAACCCCAGCCGCCCGGCATTCCCGCGCCACATGATCCCGTCGATCCGCGCGTTCTCATCCTTGAGCGAAAGGTAAAGGTGGCCAGAGGCAGCGCGCTTGACGCCGGACAGCTCGCCTCGGATCCGCACAAAACCGAAGCGATCTTCAACCACGCGCTTCAGGGCGGCAGATATTTCGCTGACCGAGAGGGCAGCGGCGTTGTCCCCGGCGGCGTCCTTCGCTACCAGCCCGGCGTCTTCATCGTCATCGTAGTAAGGACCGGGCATGAACATCCTGTTGTTGGGATCGGGCGGGCGCGAACATGCGCTGGCGTGGAAGCTGGCACAATCCCCGTCGCTCACA
>JAJTFU010000043.1 GCA_021299075.1 Novosphingobium sp.
GTGATGTTCGCCGGCAGCTCAACGAGGTCCTTCACGTTCTCTTCCGGGATCAGCACGGTGGTGATCCCGCCGCGCAGGGCCGCCAGCAGCTTTTCCTTCAGGCCACCAATCGCCAGAACCCGCCCGCGCAGGGTAACCTCGCCGGTCATGGCAAGGTCCTTGCGGACCGGAATGCCGGTCAGGGTCGAGACAATCGAGGTGACCATGCCGATCCCCGCGCTTGGCCCGTCCTTGGGCACCGCCCCTTCGGGCAAGTGGATGTGGATGTCCTTGCGGGCAATCAGGCTGGGCTTGATGCCATAGGCCGGCGAACGCGCCCGCACGAAGCTGAAGGCCGCCTGGACGGATTCGTTCATGACCTCGCCCAGCTTGCCGGTCGTCCGGACCGCACCCTTACCCGGCACGGTCACGCTTTCGATGGTCAGCAGCTCGCCACCGACCTCGGTCCAGGCAAGACCGGTGACGGCACCTACCTGATGCTCTTCCTCGGCCTCGCCGAACTTGTACTTGCGCACACCGGCGTATTCACCAAGATTTTCGGGGGTAATGGTGACCGACGTCTCCTTGCCCTCAAGGATCTTGCGCAGACTCTTGCGGGCCAGGCGCGCGATCTCGCGCTCCAGCGTGCGCACCCCGGCCTCGCGGGTATAGTAACGGATCAGATCGCGCAGCGCGGCGCTTTCCAGTGTGAACTCGCCCTTCTTGAGTCCGTGGGCCTCGACCTGCTTGGCCACCAGGTGACGCTCGGCAATCTCGACCTTCTCGTCCTCGGTGTAGCCTTCCAGCCGGATGATCTCCATCCGGTCAAGCAGCGGCTGCGGCAGGTTCAGGCTGTTGGCCGTGCAGACGAACATGACGTCCGACAGGTCGTAATCCAGCTCGAGGTAGTGGTCCTGGAACTTGGCGTTCTGTTCGGGATCGAGCACTTCGAGCAGCGCCGAGGCCGGATCGCCGCGGAAATCCTGGCCCAGCTTGTCGATCTCGTCGAGCAGGAACAGCGGATTGCTGGTCCCGGCCTTGCGCAAGTTGCTGACGATCTTGCCCGGCAGCGAGCCGATATAGGTGCGGCGGTGGCCGCGGATTTCGGCCTCATCGCGTACGCCGCCCAGCGACTGGCGGATGAACTGCCGCCCGGTCGCCTTGGCAATCGACTTGCCGAGGCTGGTCTTGCCGACGCCCGGAGGGCCGACGAGGCAAAGAATCGGCCCCTTCAGCTTGTTGGTGCGGGCCTGGACTGCGAGATACTCGACGATCCGGTCCTTGACCTTTTCCAGAGCGTAATGATCGGCGTCCAGGATCGCCTGAGCGGCCGGAATATCGCGCTTCAGCTTTGACTTCTTGCCCCAGGGCAGGCCCAGCAGCACGTCGAGGTAATTGCGGATCACGGTCGCCTCAGCGCTCATTGGCTGCATGGTGCGCAGCTTCTTGAGCTCGGCATTGGCCTTGGCGCGAGCTTCCTTCGACAGCTTCAGCCGGTCGATCTTGTCCTGCAGCTCCTGCAGCTCGTTGACCTCACCGGCGTCATCGCCACCCAGCTCCTGCTGGATCGCCTTGAGCTGCTCGTTGAGGTAATATTCGCGCTGGGTCTTCTCCATCTGGCGCTTCACGCGCCCGCGGATGCGGCGCTCAACCTGCAGCACGCCCAGCTCGCCTTCCATGAACGAATGGGCCATCTCCAGCCGCTTGAGCGGATCGATCTCGCTCAGCATGGCCTGCTTGTCGGCCACCTTGGTCTGGATATGCGCCGCAACGGCATCAGCCAGCTGCGACGGTTCGGTGATCTCGCCGAGGTTCTCGCCCGCATCCTGCGGCAGCTTCTTGTTGAGCTTGGCATATTCGGCAAAGGCATCGACGACCGAGCGCATCATCGCCTCAACCTCGCTGCCGCTGGCAGCTGGCTGATCCATCGCCTCGACGCCGGCCACAGCCATTTCGCCCGAACTGGTGGTTTCGAGGCGCAGATCTTCAAGCCGCGCACGCTCGCGTGCTTCGACCAGCACGCGGACCGTGCCATCCGGCAGCTTGAGCAATTGCAGCACCGAGGCGATCACGCCGACGTCATACAGATCGTCGCCATCGGGATCGTCGCAGCCGGGATCAAGCTGAGCGAGCAGGAAGATATCCTTGTCACCCGCCATGGCCGCTTCCAGCGCCGCGACCGATTTCTCGCGACCGACGAACAGCGGCACGACCATGCCGGGAAACACGACAATATCGCGCAGGGGCAGAAGGGGGAGCAGTTGCATGGTACTATCCATCAAATCATCCGGCGCCCTGGGGCGCCATCCGGGTGAATCCCGGTCTTGACGCGAGATATGGGGACGCCCCCGTGACGGTGCAATGGGCGCCGCTCTCAGGCCTGTGGACGGCGCGGGATTGCCTTTGACTCACGAAAGCAGCATCACGGCCTGACTGTTTCAGGAGATACCGCCGATGAAGCGCCTTGCCCTTTCCCTGTCGATCGCCGCCGCCGCGCTGTCGGCTCCACTGCTGGCCAAGCCGGTTGTGATCACGGCCGACCGCTATCTCGACGTCGCGAAGGGCAGCTATGTAGAATATCCGGCGATCTTCGTCGACGATGCCGGTCGTATCACCCAGATTGCCGATGCGCGCGCAATCCGCCTGTCCGCCGATGTCGAGCGGATCGACTTGTCGGGCAAGACCCTGGTTCCCGGCTTTATCGACATGCACGTCCACCTTGATGGCCCGGCCGACATCGGCGGCTATCGCGGGCTGGAATTTACCGACAGCTTCTTTGCCATGACCGCTGTCGGCAATGCCCGGGCGATGCTCGATGCCGGGTTCACGACTGTGCGCAATGTCGGTTCGGGCAATCGCAACGACATCGGGCTGAAGCAGGCGATCAACAATGGCTATGCGATCGGGCCGCGGATCGTGCCGGCAGGCTATGCGCTCGGCGCAACCGGCGGGCACTGCGATTCCACCTTCCTGCCGCCCTCGCTCGAAAAGGCGAAAAAGGAAGAAGGCGTAGGCGATGGCGAGGAAGAGCTGCGCCACCAGGTCCGCCGCCAGCGCAAGTTCGGCGCCGAAGTAATCAAGGTCTGCGCCACGGGCGGCGTCTTCAGCCGCAACACCGAACCGGGCCAGCAGCAACTGCATGAAGCCGAACTCAAGGCGATAGTCGACGAGGCCGAGATGTGGGGCCTGCGCGTTGCCGCCCATGCCCACGGTGCGGCGGGTATCAAGGCCGCCATCAAGGCCGGGATCGACACGATCGAGCACGTCAGCCTGGTTGACGATGAAGGGATTAAGCTGGCCGCCGCGCGGGCCAAGCCGGTCTATTTCAGCATGGACATTTACAATACCGAGTACACCCAGGCCGAAGGCAAAAAGAACGGCGTGCTGGAGGACAACCTGCGCAAGGACCGCGAAGTCGCGCAGATTCAGCGCGACAACTTCCGCAAGGCGTTCAAGGCTGGCGTGAAGATGGTGTTCGGGTCGGATGCCGGGGTCATGCCCCACGGCCAGGCCGGCAAGCAGTTCGCGACCATGGTGCAATACGGGATGACCCCGCTCGACGCGATCCGCGCGGCGACGGTCACTGCCTCACAGGCGCTGGGCAAGGAAGGCGATGTCGGCCAGATCGCGGCTGGCCGCTTTGCCGATATGGTCGCGGTCGAGGGTGACCCGCTGAGCAATGTCCGCGTGCTGGAAAAGCCGGCGGCCGTGATCAAGGGTGGCAAGAAGATCGAACCAGCGCGTTAAATGATTCTCATCCAACGTCAATTTCTAAATTAATCCAAATGATAGCTAAGTATATCACCTATATCATATAAATTCTGTATGCTCAGTGAATAGTTGCATCCTTATCGTTCCACTATGCCGGAGAGAGATCGATGCGATTTACAAAAATCATTCTCGCCGTAACTATCCTAACTGCCTCAGTTGCAGCGTCAGCAAATAGACCCGATTTCCCAGCTTATCATGGGAGCAGAGACGTGTTGTTCAACTGGTGCGGCTGGTTCACCCAGTATGGTCTATCCAGACCCTATCAAATCTTCTGTATCGACCGCGCCTAAGGAACCGGCGCGCTGACTGGCGCGCCGGCCAACCTTACATCCCCGGCAGCTTGAACCCTGGCGGCAGGCCCATGCCGGACTGCATCCGGGCCATTTCCTGACCGGCAACCTCGTCGGCCTTGGCGCGTGCATCGTTGAAGGCTGCGGCGATCAGGTCCTCAAGGATGCCCTTTTCCTCGGGCTTCAGCAGGCTGTCATCGATGTTGACGCCGATGATGCGGCCCTTTGCTGAAGCGCGGATGGTAACCAGCCCGCCCCCGGCACGCCCCTCAACCTCGATCCCGTCGAGCTTGGTCTGGCTTTCGGTCATCTGCTTCTGGATGGTCTCGGCGGCTTGCTGAGCGGCCTTGAGCATCTCTTCCATCGACTTCACGTCAGTTTCTCCACTTGCTGCCCATGCTCGCGACGCGGGCATCGGGGCTTTCATCAACAATTTCTGCCTGGGGGAAGGCCGCAAGAGCCGCCTCGACCAACGGGTGGCGGCGCAGCAGCTCGTCCGCGGCAGCCTTTTCCGCCTCGGCTTGTTCACGCAGGGTTGGCGCTCCGTCACCTTCGCCGCGCTGCACGGTCCAGCGTTCGCCGGTCGCACGCAGCAGCGCATCGCGCAGCTCCGGGCCAAGGTCACCCGGATAGCCAGGGGCGACGGAATAGGTCAGCTCGCTTGGCGTCAGGGCAATCACCCGCACCCAGTCGCGCATGACCTGCGCAACCCGGAGTTGGCCCGAGCGGTCGACCGTTTCGATCAGCTGCTCCCAGCCGAGATTGGCCACGGGCGCCGACGCGGCTGGTGCAGCGGTTGTGCCTTCAGCGCGAGGAGCATTGGCAAGCGCGGTCTCAAGATGTTTGGCAAGCGTGCCCGGGTCCGGCAGGTCGGCAGCATGCAGCACCCGCAGCAGCGCCATCCGCGCGGCTACCAGCGGATCCGGCGCGGTCTTGACCTCTTCGTGCCCTTTCAGCAGCAACTGCCACAGCCGGTGGAGCTGCCCGGCGGAAAGGCGCTGTGCCCATTCGCTGACAGCCGCCCGCTCCTCTTCAGAAAACGAGGATTCGTCGCACCCCAACTGCGCCAGGGTTACCCGGTGCGTCAGTTCCAGCGCGCCGCGCAGTAGTGCTGGCGGCTCAACCCCCAGCGCAAATTGCTGATCGATCAGATCCAGCAGTCCCGCTGCATCCGCGCCGATCAACGCCGCGAACAGCCGCTGCTGGGCAGTCTTGTCAGCCAGGCCCAGCATTTCCTGGACCTGGGCAGCACTGACCATGCCGTCACCGCCCAGATCCGCATGGGCGATCGCCTGATCGAGGATCGACAGGCCATCGCGAACCGATCCGTCAGCCGCGGCAGCGATCATCGACAGAGCCTCGGCCTCAGCCTCGACGCCTTCCTTTTCACAGATCATCGCGAAGTGGCTGGCGAGCAGTTCGGTCGGAATCCGCTTCAGGTCAAACCGCTGACAGCGCGAAAGGACCGTGACCGGCAGCTTGTCCACCTCGGTCGTCGCGAAAAGGAACTTCACGTGCGGCGGCGGTTCCTCCAGCGTCTTGAGCAGCGCGTTGAACGCGTTGCGGCTGAGCATGTGGACTTCGTCGATGATGTAGATCTTGTAGCGTGCCGAAACGGCCGAATAGCGTACCGCCTCGATAATCTCGCGCACGTCGTCGACGCCGGTGTGGCTGGCGGCGTCCATCTCGATCACATCGATATGGCGGCCTTCGGCAATGGCAAGGCAGGGCTCGCACTGGCCGCAAGGATCAATCGTCGGCCCGCCCTGCCCGTCCGGTCCGACGCAGTTGAGCGCCTTTGCGATCAGGCGGGCAGTCGAGGTTTTCCCGACCCCGCGGATGCCGGTCATCAGGAAGGCGTGAGCCAGCCGATCGCGCCGGATCGCATTAGCCAGGGTCTGGACCATGGCATCCTGGCCGATCAGCTCGGCAAAGGTCTGCGAGCGGTACTTGCGGGCGAGGACCCGATAGGGTTGGGTCTGGGCAGCTGGGACGGCAGGCGCCGCCATTGGCGCCGGTGTCGGCTCTGGTCCACCGAACATCGATTCCTGACCCGCAGCCTCCAGCTCGGCAGCGCTGGGGCCATCCTCTTCAGGCTCATCGGCAAAGATATCGGGTGAATCGTCCATTGCGCCCTTGGTAGGCGCTGACGCTCGATTTGTCGAAGGGGGAAAAGGAGCCGGCCGACCCGCCGCAACCCGTTGTGGCTGCTTCCTTCCGGACCTGACCAGGTTGGCGGACGCAAGCGTCCGACCGACTCCCGGGCGGTCCTATGACGACCTTGTCGCGTTTACGCAAGTCTTTGACAGGCGAATCGGGTTATCCAGAAAAAGAGCAGCCTTCTAGAGGGTGGAGAAACGGTCAGTCCTTGGGCTGACTGTTGCGGAGGCCGCCGGACGTCAACAGCGCGACCCTGGCGAATGGCGGCCCCGCTTACTCAATCCAGCGTAATCCCCCGCCGCTTTGCTTCGGCTTCCAATGCCGCATTGACGCGCTCCCAGTAGGCCCATTTGGCCTGGTGCCCCTGGTACTCAAAGGCCATCAATCGGCGCAAGGCATCGCAACTGGCGAACTTGTCGCCGGCTTCACGGGCCTTTGACAGTTCTCCGCCGAGAGCCAGGAACTGCATCATCCGCGTCATCTCGGCATCGATATCGGCTTTTGCGGCCTTCTCTTTGATCGTCATGAGCCCGTCGTCGGTGACCTTGGTCGAGCCCAACAGCTTCCATTCCAGCCAGGTCATCAGCCGCTTGCCGAAGAAGCTTCGATCAGCTTCCTGCATCGCTGCGGCCAGAAATGGCAACATTTCCGGCGCGGCTTCGTCGAACTTGTCTCGGTCAACTATGGCCTCCTGAACCGCGACAGACCGGCAAGCGGCGGCATCGGGCAATCGCAGCGACGGATCATAAGGCGGGGCAACAGGGCGCGGTGTGCCCGGCTCAAGCGTTCCGTCCAGCTCGCGCCGGCTTTGCTCCAAGAGAGCCGGATCGCCGCAGCGCAGGGCCAACGCTCCATCAGCCGCGAATTCCAATAGCAGCATTCGCTTACCATCGGCGCCTTCTACCGCACGCTCCGGCGTCCTTCCCCCGAACGCTGAAAGCGGCGAGATCGTCCCGTCTGTGACCGTCCCGCCCCAACCGGCTGCCTGCATCGTATCGTCAAAATCATACAGCAGTTGCTCATTGACGTCGCCGTCCGGGCTTGCTGCGCGATAGGTAATCGCGGCGACCCGGCCCGACCAAGCGGTCGTTTCGAGCTCGGCTTCGGTGAACGGCGCAAAGCCGTCTGGCAGACGGCGCAAACTGCCGAGCAGTTCCGGCGGCTGCTCCTTACGGGTCGCACCCAGCTTCAGTCCGGGCATGCCAGTAACCGGGCAAAGCTTCGCAACCAGTTCAGCAGTAATGACCGGCTTGGGCGCCTCCTGCGCATAGGCTGGGGCGCTGACAGCCAGCATCAGAGCAACGACAATGCTGCTAGCGGATACGGTCTTCATGCTGGCGCTCCCCTGTCACACGTTCATCATCGGGCCGAAAACCCGAACGCGGCATGAACGGGATCAGCGGAAATTGTCGGCGTAGCTCTGCAGCTTGAGGCGGCGCGGTGGGGTTGCATGGACCGTCGCGGCAATGCCGTGCTTGGCGGCATAGGCCTGGGCTTCTGCCATGGTCGCGAACTTGAGCTGCACCTGCGTCTGGGTATCGCCCGAGCCCGACCAGCCCATCAGCGGATCGGGCTTGCGCGCCTCGGCCGGGGCGAAATCGAGGATCCACTGGTCCAGCAGGGCCTTGCCCGACTGCATGGCGTTCTTGGGGCGTTGATAGATACGTGCTGGCATGCTGGCGCTTTCGGGCGAATCGCTGCCGGAATCAAGAGCGGCGCGAAGCTTCGAAGGCGTTTTTCGTCTTGAGACTGGGATCCTCGGACCAGGGTGCATCGGGCCAGCGGTGTTTCGGGTAGCGCCCCTTCATGTCGCGCTGCACGTCCTTCCACGATCCGCGCCAGAAACCGGGTAGGTCTCGCGTGGTCTGGAGTGGCTTGCCGCCGGGGTCAGTCAGCTTGAGCAGCAGCGGCTGCGCCGGCTGACCGAAGGTCGGGTGCCGGTCCAATCCGAACAGCGCCTGGACCCGCACTTCCACCGACGGGCCACCCGGATCGTCATAGTCAATCGCGTGGCTGGTTCCGGCTGGTGAGGCGAACTGCGCCGGGGCCAGCTTGTCGAGCGCCTGCTGCGCCGGAAAGTCCAGCCGCGCCCGCAGCGCTTCATGCAGCTTAGCCGGGTCCAGACCATCAAGCCGCCGCCCCAGCAAAGGCCCGAGCCAGGTATCGAGGTCTTCGAGCAGTTCGGCTTCGCCCAGGGCCGCGATCCCGGCGAACCGTGCGCGCTTCAGCAGGGCAAGGCTGGCCTTGCCGAATGGCACCAGATCAAGCCCATCGACGCGGATCCGGTCGATCAGGAATGCGCGGATCGCCGCCGGGTCCGGCGCAGGATCGGAGCCGCGGGCGAGCGAAATGGCCCCCAGCCGCGACTCGAGCAGGGCCTCGACGCGCTTTTCATCCGCAACCCAGCGCAGCACGCCGCGCCGCTCAATCCGATGCGACAGCCAGCGCTGCACTTCGGCCTCGCTCAGCGCGATGGCACCGGTTATCCGCGCGCCCTTGGCCTCGCCCTGGGCATCGCCAACCGCCAGCCACTCTGCCCGCGCCAACGATGATGCTGGATCGAGCCGCAGACCGCGGCCGCCGGCTGTCAGCCAATCCTCCCCGCCTGCATCGCGGCGCTTTGCCAGGTTGTCGGGAAAAGCCTCGGCCAGCAGGACTGCCAGCGGCGGATCATCCTTATGGTCAGCAGTGACGAGCTTGCTGGCCCGGTCAGCCCAGCGCCGGGCGAGCTGCCGTGAAGCCTCGGCGCGGGCCGAGCGATCACCATTCCAGCGATCAAGCCGCAAGGCGAGATCTTCCCCGCGCCCGCCAAGGCCGCGCTCCTGCAACAGGAGCGCAAGCTGCGCTGCCGCTTCGGCCGCGCCGTGCTGCGCAGCATAGAGCAGCATATGCGCCAGGCCAGGCGCCATCGGCAGGCTTGCCATATTGCGGCCATGCGCGGTGATCGCACCGCTATCATCGAGCGCGCCAAGCGCTTGCAAGCTGGCCCTTGCCGCAGCCAATGCTGCAGCTGGCGGTGGATCCAGCCAGGCCATGTCCGGCACATTTGCGGCACCCCATTGCGAAAGGGTCAGCAGCAGCGGTGCAAGATCGCTGGTCAATATCTCCGGCGGCTCGAATGCCGGTCGTCCGGCATGGGCCGCCTCTTCCCACAGGCGGTAGGCGACTCCCGGCCCTTGCCGAGCCGCTCGGCCGGCACGCTGCGCGGCGGCGGCCTGCGAAGCCCGATGGGTGACAAGGCGCGTGACCCCAGCCGCCTTGTCAAATTCCGCCCGGCGCGACAGGCCAGCATCGACGACAACGGACACGCCGTCGAGCGTCAACGATGTTTCCGCAATTGCCGTGGCCAGCACGATCCTTCGCCTCCCATCCGGGTCACGACGTATGGCGGCCCGCTGTGCCGCCGGCTCGCACTGTCCATGCAGCGGCAGGACCGGTACGTCCGGCAAGCGCTGGACCAACCGCTCGCGCGTCCGTTCGATTTCGCCAACGCCGGGCAAGAATGCCAGCACATCGCCGGCCTCCTCGCGCCAGGCTGTCAGGATCGCGCTAGCCATGGCCTCGTCCAGCCGCAGTTCCGGCCGGGCGCCCAACCAGCGGATGGTCAGCGGCCAGGCCTTGCCTTCACTTGCGATGACAGGAGCATCGCCGAGCATGCTGGCAAAACGCGCGCCATCAAGTGTGGCCGACATCACGACCAGCCGCAGATCCTCACGCAGCACGGCCTGGCTCTCAATCGCCAGGGCAAGGCCCAGATCGCTATCCAGGTGCCGCTCATGAGCCTCGTCAAACAGGATGGCCGAGACCCCGGCCAGTTCGGGATCACCCAGCAAGGTCGAGACAAAGATCGCCTCGGTCATCACCAGTACGCGGGTCTTGGCGGAACGCTTGCTGTCGAGCCGAGTCAAGTAGCCTACCGTCTGTCCGACCGGCTCACCCATCAGTTCAGCCATGCGCTCGGCAGCAGCGCGGGCCGCCACGCGGCGCGGCGACAGGACGATGACGCTGCCGGTACACCAATACTCTGACAACAGCGTCGGGGCGACCGCAGTCGTCTTCCCTGCCCCTGGCGGTGCGATCAGCACGGCTGCCGACTGCGCGCGCAGCGCAGCCAGCAGGTCCGGCAAGACGGCATGGATCGGCAGTGTGCTCACGCCAGACGCCATGGCGGGCAAGCCGCCATAGCGTCAAGCGCGGGTGCTGGTCAGGAGTTCAGCAGCATCCGGCTGCGGCGGGCGGTGCGATCGCTCTGCACTGCCGCCACGCGCAAGCCCGCGACGCCGGACCGATCCATCGCATCCTGCCAGCTGTAGTACTCGGCGAGTGACAGGCTGTAGCGCTCCAGCGCCTCGTCCAGCGTCAGCAGGCCGGACTTCACCGCCGCGACCACCTGTGCCTTGCGGCTGGCAACCCAACGTGTGGTGTGGCGCGGCGGAAGCGTTTCCTGAGTCAGCACTTCGTGGCTCGGACCCACGATCCGAACCGGGCGGGAATTGGAATATTCAAACATGATCACGACCTCAGTTGAGTGAAACAACATCGGCCCCCAAAGCGAGTCTCAACCTCGGCTTGGATGGTTAAATTGGTCTAAATTTGGAGCACGGCTCATCGCTGCTGCGGGGCAGAATCCGGCCACTTGTGGATAGCGCGCGACCAAGCGCAGAAGGGTGCGAAAGCAACCTTTTCAGAAGCGCCGCGCCACAGCGAATTCGGCCGCTTCGATCATGGCAGCATGGGCGGCACTGGCCGGGAAACCGGCAATGGCATCGATCGCCCGCTGGGCGAAGTGACGGGCCCGTTCCCGCGTGGCGCTGACCGTGTCATGCTTGGCGATCAAGGTGATCGCATGAGCCAGGTCGGCATCCGAACTACGGTGTCCCTGGATCGCATCCTGCCAGAACCGCCGTTCTTCATCCGAACCGCGGGCATAGGCCAGGATTACCGGCAGGGTCATCTTGCCCTCACGGAAATCGTCGCCCTTGCCCTTGCCCATTTCGCCG
>JAJTFU010000213.1 GCA_021299075.1 Novosphingobium sp.
CTCGCGCAGGAAGGCCTGATATTCACCGCCATTGATCGGTTGACCCGCGCGGGCCGCGTGCCAGGCGTCGATCGTTGCCTGCAGATCGTCGCGCTTGGCCAGCAGCGCGCGGTTGACCGGCACGAACCGCTCCACCAGCGCCGCAAAGCCGGCCCAGAACTGACCCAAATCTTGGCCCAGCGGACTGACAACCTCGTTTTCGATAAAGGCGGCCAGTGCCGCATCGACTTGCAGGCCCGACTTCTCAACCCGATCGCTCATTCTACCTCGCACGCATGGAATCGCGCAGCACGAAAGCGTCCTGCCGATAGGTTCATCAACGATCCCGGGGAGGAAGTCACGCGCCTATGCCGCATGTGCGAAGGGATGGCAACGGGTCAGGCGTGGATGCCCGAACGCCAGGGGTTGGAACCCCCAGCCGCCTCGGCTAGAGCTGGTAACACATGCAACAACTTACCCCTGCCGAAGCCGCGCTGGTTGCCAGCGTCGATGCTGCACCGATGCTGGACCAGGTGCTGGCCTGGAGCGCGGTCAATACCGGCACGGGCAACCTGGGCGGTCTGGCGCAATATGCCGCCATGCTGGCCGATGAATTTGCCGCGCTGCCAGGTGCGATCGCGCTGGTTGATCCAGCTCCGGTCCGCGCCGTGGCGGCGGACGGGCGCGAGATCGATGTCGGCTATGGCAAGCATCTGGTGCTGCGGGTCCGGCCGACGGCCAACCGGCGCCTTCTGCTGACGGGCCACATGGACACGGTCTTCCCGGCCGATCACGCGTTCCAGGCTACGCGCTGGCTTGACGACGAGACGCTGAACGGCCCCGGCGTTGCCGACATGAAGGGCGGGATCGCGGTGATCCTCGCCGCGCTAAAAGCTTTCGAGGGCAGCGCCTCCGCCTCGGGCGTGGGCTATGACGTGCTGCTCAATTCGGACGAGGAAACCGGTAGCTTGTCCTCCGCGCCGCTGATAGCCGAGCTGGCGGCGGGCAAGATCGCTGCGCTGACCTATGAACCGTCCGCCCTGCCCGATGGTACCCTGGCCGGCGCGCGCGGCGGCAGCGGGAACTACAGCCTGATCGTCACAGGCAAGTCGGCCCATGCCGGGCGCAATCCGCAGGATGGGCGCAATGCGATTGTCGCTGCGGCGGCGCTGGCCCTGGGCCTCAAGGCACTGCAGCGGCCCGGCCTCAGCATCAACCCGGCCAGGATCGACGGCGGCAGTGCCAACAATGTCGTGCCCGATCATGACGGGCTGCGCTTCAATATCCGCCCGATGGAAACCGAACTGGCAGAATGGTTCGAACTGCAGATCAAGCAGCTGATCGCAGATGTGGCCGCTGAGCATGACGTTTCGATCCACCGCCACGGCGGGATCAGTCGCCCGCCCAAGCCACTCGATCCGCCAGCCGAACGGCTGTTCGAACTGGTCCGGACGTGCGGCGCAGCGCTCGGCCAGTCGATCCGCTGGCAGAGCTCTGGCGGGGTCTGTGATGGCAACAATATCGCCGCCTGCGGTGTGCCCGTGGTTGACACCATGGGCGTGCGCGGCGGTTCGATCCACTCACCGGACGAATTCCTGATCGTCCCCAGCCTGGCCGAGCGTGCGCAATTGTCCGCCCTCGTCCTGAACCGCCTTGCTACCGGAGTATCCTTGTGACTTTCGTGATCCGTGCGGCGAATGCCGACGACCTCCAGCACCTGTACGAGATGGCCAAGCGCACTGGCGGCGGCTTCACCAACCTGCCGCCTGATCGCAAGGCGCTGACCGCCAAGCTGGAGCGCGGCGCCCAGGCCTTTGCCCGGACCGAGGATACGCTGGGCGATGACCTGTTCGTCTTCGTGCTGGAAAACACTGCCACCGGCGAAGTGCGCGGCACCTGCCAGGTCTTCTCGGCCGTCGGCCTGAAGTGGCCGTTCTATTCCTACCGGATTGGCGCGCTGACCCAGCACAGCGAGGAATTGGGCCGGACGTTCCGCGCCGATATCCTCAACCTGTCGACCGATCTTGAGGGAGCAAGCGAAGTCGGCGGGCTGTTCCTGCACCCGGGCGAGCGGGCCGGAGGCCTGGGCCTGCTGATCGCCCGCAGCCGCTATCTGTTCATCCGCAATCACCGCGCCCGCTTTGCCGACCGGTGCCTGGCCGAACTGCGCGGCGTGATCGACGAAGCCGGCGGATCACCCTTCTGGGATGGGGTTGCGGGGCGCTTCTTCGGGATGAATTTCCAGGACGCGGACGAGTTCAACGCCAAGCACGGCAACCAGTTCATTGCCGATCTGATGCCCAAGCATCCGGTTTACATCGCCATGCTGTCGGAAGCGGCGCGCGCGGTGATCGGTGTCCCCCACCCCTCTGGCCGCGCCGCCATGCGGATGCTGGAAGAGGAAGGCTTTGCCTGGGAAAACTACATCGACATCTTCGATGGCGGGCCGACGATGACCGTGCGGACCGACCAGATCCGCTCGATCCGCGAAGCCAAGGATGACACGGTCACTGCGATCGATGCAGGCCTTGGCGATCATCTTGCACTCGATCCGGGCGGGGCCGCATTGCTGGGGGTCGAACCTGGCATGACAATCACCCACGTAGCACGGGGCTGAACCATGAGCCTGGTTGAGATCAACTTCGACGGAATTGTCGGGCCGAGCCACAACTATGCCGGGCTGAGCCTGGGCAACATCGCGTCGGCCAACAACGCCGGAGAAACCAGCTATCCGCGCGCTGCTGCACTGCAGGGCCTGGGCAAGATGCGCCACAACCTGGCACTCGGTCTGACGCAGGGCTTCCTGTTGCCGCTCCCCCGACCGAACGCGACCTTCCTGAACGCGATCGGCGCCGATGGCAGCGAGGACCGGCGATTGCTCGCTGCGGCCTGGTCGGCCTCTTCGATGTGGACGGCCAATGCCGCAACGGTCTCACCCGCACCGGACACTACCGACGGACGTTGCCACCTGACCGCGGCGAACCTGGTCACGATGCCGCATCGCAGCCAGGAATGGCCCGATACGGTGAAGCAGCTGCGCCTGGCCTTCGCCGATCCGGCGCATTTTGCGGTTCACGATGCCGTGCCCGCCTGCTTTGGCGACGAGGGCGCGGCCAACCATATGCGGATAGGGACGACCCATGGCGCGCCGGGTCTGGAAATCTTCGTTTATGGCAAGAGCGGCGGCGCTTTCCCTGCGCGCCAGCACGAACAGGCCAGCCGCGCCGTAGCCCGGCTCCACAGCTTGGATCCGGCGCGCACCCTGTTCGTCGAGCAGAACCCCGAGGCGATTGCCGCCGGGGCCTTCCACAATGACGTGGTGGCTGTGGCCAACGAGCGGGTGCTGTTCACGCATGAGCTGGCCTTCGCCGATCCGGAGGGCACCTATGCCGCGATCCAAGAAAAGCTGCCCGAAGCGGAGATCGTGATCGTTCCAGCCGAGGCGGTCAGCCTGGCCGATGCCATCAAGTCCTACCTGTTCAACGCCCAGCTCCTGACCCTACCCTCGGGTGAAATGGGCCTGGTGATTCCGCTGGAAGCCTGGGAGCACCCGCGCGTCCGGGCCTGGCTTGACGCGATGCTGGCCAGCAATGGCCCGATCCGCCGGGTCCTGCCGGTTGATGTGCGCCAGTCGATGGCCAATGGCGGCGGACCGGCCTGCCTGCGGCTGCGCGTGGTGGCAGACCCGGCGACAGTCGATCCCCGCTTCCTGCTGGACGAAGCCAAGATCGCCCTGATCGAGACGATCGTGGCGGCACATTGGCCCGAATCCATCAGCCCAGACCAGTTGGGCGATCCCGTCCTGGCCGCGCAGATCGTCGCGGCGCGCCTCGCCCTGCTTGAAACGCTCGATCTGGATGAGCTGGCCTGACGTCGGGCCGCCTTACAACCGGGTACAGCGTTAACCAGTGTCTTGCGCAGTTGTCCTGATTTGGCATGATGGTTGCTCAAATCCTTGTTAAGGATGCGCGAGGGACCATGCTGCAGAAAATCAGCCGGCTATTTGTGATCAAGACGCCGCTCGAGGCGTATCTGATCATCTATGCCCTGGCACTCGGCGCGGTTGAGCGTGGCTCGGCCTACCTCATCAAGTTCCCGGGATTTGGCGGCAAGCTGCTGTTCCTCGCCTGCACCTGCGCGGTCTTCATGGCCGGCGCGAAAATTCTCGATTGCCTGAAGCACGAGCAGCGCCTGGCGGAAAAGTCAGAATAGGCGATCTAGAG
>JAJTFU010000044.1 GCA_021299075.1 Novosphingobium sp.
CGAGGCTGACGCTGTTCAGGCTTTCGGCTTAGCCGCAGCTACGCCCGCCAGCGTGATCAGCCCAGCCAGGCTCAAGAGCAACCCGGCCTGCGCACCCATGCCCTGCCCGGACAGCCACTGTGCCGCCAGCGGAGTCAGCGCCCCGCCAACGATCCCGCCGGCGTTGAAGGCCACCGAGATCCCACTGTAGCGCACACCCACCGGGAACAGCGTCGGCAGCCAAGAGCCGAGCGGGCCATAGACGAAGCCCATCACCAGCAGCGCCGCCGCCAGCGTCACAAAGATCGTCGGCAGCGATCCGGACGACAGGCCCGGTCCGAAGGCCACACCCAGCGCCACAGTTGCCAGCGCACCCAACAACAAGGTCCGCCCCGGCGTGGTGCGGTCAGCGTGGACCGCCGCCAGCACGATCCCCAGCGCGAGCAAGGTATTGGCCCCCAGCTGCACCGCCAGGAAGGTCTCGCGGCTGTAACCGAAGGTCGTGGTGCCCTGCGCCAGGGCATAGGCCGTGGCGAGATAGAAGATCGCGAAGCAGGCGATCACCCCGGCGCTGCCGGCCAGCAAGGGGCCAAGGTGTCGGCGCAACTCCCACAGCGGCATGGCATGCGGCGGGGCCTTGTCGAGCGCTTCCTGGAAGGCGGGGGTTTCGCCAATCTTCAACCGCACCCACAGGCCAATTATCACCAGCACGGCGCTGAACAGGAACGGGATGCGCCAGCCCCAGGCATTGAAATCGGCATCGGTGAGCCACAGCCCGAGCAACAGGAACAGGCCATTCGCCGCCAGGAAGCCCAGTGGCGCGCCCAGTTGCGGGGCAGCCCCGAAGCGCGCGGTCCAGCCCGGCGGCGCATTCTCCACCGCCAGCAAGGCCGCCCCGCCCCATTCGCCGCCCAGACCAAAGCCCTGCCCGAAACGCAGCACGCAGAGCAGCGCCGGCGCAACCCAACCGACCATCGCGTAAGTCGGCAAGAAGGCGATCAGCAGGGTCGATCCACCCATCAGCAGCAGCGAGGCGACCAGGGTCGACTTGCGCCCGATCCGATCCCCGAAGTGACCAAAGGCAATCGCCCCGACCGGCCGCGCGAAAAAGGCGATGCCGAAGCTCATGAAGCTGAGCATCACCTGTGTGGTCGGATCGCTGGAGGGGAAGAACAGCGGCCCGAACACCAGCGCGGCGGCGGTCGCGTAGATGTAGAAATCGTAGAACTCGACCGCCGTGCCGACCAGGCTGGCGGTGAGGATGCGGGCGTGCTGGCGCAAGGGATGCATGGCGACAGGTGCTGCGGGGCAAAGCGGCTGGTGTCAACTGCCGCGAAGCGCTTGCGCCCGGCGGCGATGTTCCCTAGCCGTTCCGCGTGAACCCGCTCCCCGACTCAACCTCCGATCCGCTCCTCGGCGGGCTCAATGCCCCGCAGCGCGAGGCCGTGCTGGCCACCGAAGGCCCGGTACTGATGCTGGCCGGGGCCGGCACCGGCAAGACCGCGGCGCTCACTGCGCGGCTGGCACACATCATCCGCAGCCGGCTCGCCTGGCCAAGCGAAATCCTCTGCGTCACCTTCACCAACAAGGCCGCGCGCGAAATGAAGGAGCGGGTCGGCCATCTGGTCGGGCCGGCGGTCGAGGGGATGCCCTGGCTCGGCACCTTCCACGCCATTGCCGCCAAGATGCTGCGCCGCCATGCCGAGCTGGCCGGACTGCAGAACAATTACTCGATCATCGATACCGACGATCAGCTGCGCGTGCTCAAGCAGCTGATCCAGGCTGAAGGGCTGGATGACAAGCGCTGGCCAGCGCGGCAACTGGCGCAGTGCATAGATAGATGGAAGAACAAGGGACTACGGCCCGAAGATCTCGATGCACTTGAGAATGAAAGCTATGCCAACGGGCAAGGCCAGAAGTTCTACCGGCTCTACCAGGACCGGCTGAAGACGTTGAACGCCTGCGATTTCGGCGATCTGCTGCTGCACGTCGTGACGATCCTGCGCAGCTATCCCGAAGTGCTGGAGCAGTACCGGCAGCGCTTCAAGTACATCATGGTCGACGAGTACCAGGATACCAACCAGATCCAGTACCTGTGGCTGCGCCTGCTGGCCCAGCCGCGCCACAACATCTGCGTGGTGGGGGATGACGACCAGTCGATCTATTCATGGCGCGGCGCAGAAGTTGCCAATATCCTGAAGTTCGAAAAGGATTTTCCGGGCGCGAAGATCATCAAGCTGGAGCAGAACTATCGCTCCACCCCGGATATCCTCGCCGCTGCCTCTGGCCTGATCGATGCCAACAGCCAGCGGCTCGGCAAGACGCTGTGGACCGAGCGCAACGGCGGCGACAAGGTCCGCGTGATCGGCGTCTGGGATGCGCCCGAAGAAGCCCGCCGGGTGGGTGAGGAGCTGGAGCGGCTGGAGCGCGAAGGCGCCAGCCTCAACCAGGCGGCGATCCTGGTCCGCGCCCAGTTCCAGACCCGCGAGTTCGAGGACCGCTTCATTGCGATCGGCCTCAATTACAAGATCATCGGGGGTTTCCGCTTTTACGAGCGCGCCGAAATCCGCGATGCCCTCGCCTATCTGCGCCTGATCTCGCAACCGAGCGACGACCTGGCCTTTGAGCGGATCTACAACACCCCCAAGCGCGGCCTGGGCGACAAGACGCTGGAAAAGCTCCATCGCCATGCCCGCGCGCGCGGCGTGCCGCTCAGCCTGGCTGCGGTCGAGATTGCCGATAGCGACGAACTGCCGGCCCGGGCTCGCAATACGCTGATCAGCTTCATGCGCGATGTTGCCCGCTGGCGCGACCTCGCCAAGACGGCCTCACCATCCGAGCTGGTCCGCACCTTGCTGGATGAAAGCGGCTACACCGCTGCGCTCCAGGCCGAAAAGACCGCCGAAAGTGCCGGCCGCCTTGAAAACCTGGTCGAACTGGCCCGGGCGATGGAAGACTACGAGACGCTTGGCGATTTCCTTGAGCACGTCAGCCTGGTGATGGACAATGACGCGGCTGACGATGCAGAAAAGGTCACCATCATGACCATGCACGGCGCCAAGGGACTGGAGTTCGACAACGTGTTCCTGCCCGGCTGGGAGGAAGGCGTCTTCCCCAGCCAGCGCTCGCTCGACGAAGGCGGGCTCGCCAGTCTGGAGGAGGAACGCCGCCTCGCCTATGTCGCGATCACCCGCGCGCGGCGGCGCTGCACGATCCTCTATGCCGCCAACCGGCGGATCTATGGCCAATGGACCAGCTCGATCCCCAGCCGCTTCATCGCCGAGCTGCCCGAGGCGCATATCGAGCAGGAATCGACCCTGTCGGGCGGCGCCTCGCTGTGGCGCGCGCAGTGGAGCGAGCGGGACGATCCCTTTGCCCATGTCGCACGCGACAATGCGGCACGCGGCCAGTCGCGCGGCCCTGGCTGGCAGCGCGCTGCGGCCACGACCTATGACCCGACCCCGCGCCGCCTGCCCGAAGCGACCCGCTCTGCCGCCAGCTTTGCTGCCAAGCCGCGCAGCGATGTGCGCGTCGGCGTGCGGGTGTTCCATGACAAGTTCGGCTATGGCGTCGTGACGCTTCAGGAAGGCAACAAGCTGGAGATCGACTTCGAGACCGCCGGTCCGAAGCGCGTAATCGACAGTTTCGTGAAGCTGGCGGAATAAGTCCTTCCCGGCCCGGGAAGGATCCTAGAGCGCCGAAATTCCCAGGAAGCCCGGAATCGGGCCGTTCCATTCGCCCGGTTCGCCAGCCGGCTCACGCTCTTCACGGCGAGGCCGTTCCTCACGGCGCGGCTTTTCGGCGCGCGCGGCGCGCGGGGCTTCCTCGCGGGCCGGAGCTTCCTCACGCGGCGCGCGGGCCTCGCGGCGGGGCTTGTCCTCACGCGGGGCACGCTCTTCGCGGGCCTTGCGTTCACGCGGCGCACGTTCGGGCTTGTCAGAGGTCTTGCCAGTCTCGACTTCGTAAACCGGGATCTTCATGCCGGTCAGCTTCTCGACATTGTCGATCGCTTCGAGGTCTTCCGGCGCAACCAGCGTGAAGGCACGGCCCGTGGCGCCGGCGCGGCCGGTGCGGCCGATACGGTGGACGTAATCGTCCGGGTGCCAGGGCGTGTCGAAGTTGAAGACGTGGCTCACGCCCTTCACGTCAAGTCCGCGCGCGGCAACGTCAGAGCAGCACAGGATGTTGATCTTGCCATCCTTGAACTGGTCCAGCGTGGCGATGCGCGAGGACTGGTCCATGTCGCCATGGATCTCGCCCGAAGAGAAGCCGTGGCTCTGCAGGCTCTTGTTGAGCTCACGCACCGTGGTCTTGCGGTTGGCAAAGATCATCGCGGTGCTGACATTGTCGGACCGCAGCAGCGTGCGCAGCACGTCACGCTTGTTGCGCGCCGAAGGCACCAGCACCTTGTGCTGGGCGATGTTGACATTGGCCGAGGCCGGGCGCGCCACTTCGATCGACTTGGGGTTCGACAGGAACTTGTCGGCCAGCTTCTTGATCGGCGGCGGCATGGTCGCGCTGAACAGCAGGGTCTGGCGGGTGGTCGGCAGCTTGGAACAGATCGTCTCGATATCGGGGATGAAGCCCATGTCGAGCATCCGGTCGGCCTCGTCGATCACCAGCAGATCGCAGCCCGTCAGCAGGATCTTGCCGCGTTCAAACAGGTCCATCAGCCGGCCCGGGGTGGCGATCAGCACGTCGACGCCTTCGTTCAGCGCCTTGACCTGGTCCCCCATCTGCACGCCGCCGATCAGCAGCGCCATCTTGAGGTCGTGGTTCTTGCCGTAAGCCTCGAAATTCTCGGCCACCTGGGCAGCAAGTTCGCGGGTCGGTTCCAGGATCAGGCTGCGCGGCATCATCGCGCGGCGGCGGCCATGGGCCAGGATGTCGATCATCGGCAGCACGAAGCTGGCGGTCTTGCCGGTGCCGGTCTGGGCGATCGCGATCAGATCGCGCATCATCAGGACGGAAGGGATTGCCTGGGCCTGGATCGGCGTGGGCGTGTCATAGCCCTTGGCCTTCACGGCCTGGACAAGTTCGGGAGAGAGGCCGAGATCGGCAAATGGCATAAACTGGGAATATCCGGATGAAAGCGAGCGGCCCGCCGGTCCTCACGGGACCAGTGTCGCTACTGAGCCGCGCCCTAGGCGCAAACCGGCCCGAAAGTCAAGGAAACTGCCCGGTCAGTCCTCGACCAGCATCATTTCGCGGTAGCCCTGCACCTTGCACTTGGCCCCGCTGCGGGCCAGCAGCTCATCCCGGTCGACGCAGAGCTGGCCGTCGCTGTGCTGCGAGACGAGGAAGCCCGAGTAGTAATCGCGGCCCTGGCAGGCCTTTTCCAGCGTCGCGCTGACCAGGCGCTGGCCGCGCAGGAACAGCACCAGCTTGTTGCCGCCGCCAGACTGGACGCCGCGCACCGAATTGAGCGGCACGCACTTGCCCATCTTGCGTTCGATGATCCGTGGCTCGCCCATATCGCGGGCGGCATTGCTGGCCATGGCTGCCAGCGGCATCGGCGCCGGGCGCGGGCTGATACGGATGGTCACGCGTTGCTCAATCCGCACCTGCTCTGCCACCGGCAAGCGGAAACGATCGCGGAATACCGGGGCAATTTCCTCACCGCCATCGCTGATCCGGGAAAGCGGGTGAGCGGGGATCGAAACCAGTGGGGCCTTGTCTGGCACCGCTGCCGCTTCATGCGGCAAAGTCGGCCGATCCTGCGCCGACACGGCTGCGGCCAGGCCGACTGCACCCGCAGTCAGGGCCACCGCTGCTTGCGCAAGAAATAGGGTCGATCGCTGCATTGCCCCGCTGAAATAGCCCCCGTGCTTGAACATGCGCTTAACCCGCCTGCCCTGCCCGCCGCAAGGGGCTGGAAAGCCCCCCTGCCACATGCGATAGCGAAGGGCATGACTGGTGATACCGAATTGTTCCTGGCCGAAGCAGCCGCGCTGCTCGGTCCGCGCGGGCTGACCCGCGATGCCGACCTGGTCACGCCCTGGCTGACCGACTGGCGCGGGCGCTATACCGGGGCCGCGCTGGCGCTGGCTTCGCCTGCATCGACGGCAGAAGTGTCCGAACTGGTCAAGCTCTGCGCCCGCCACCAGGTGCCGATCGTGCCGCAGGGCGGCAATTCGGGCATGTCGGGCGGCGCCACACCCGACGAGAGTGGCCGCGCGATCCTGCTCTCGCTGCGCCGGATGACCCGGATCGGCGCGGTCGACCGCACCGGACGGCAGGTCACTTGCGAGGCCGGGGTGGTGCTACAGAAACTCCACGCCGCTGCCGAGGCCGAGGGGCTGCGTTTCCCGCTGACCTTGGGCGGCAAGGGTTCCGCCACGATCGGCGGGCTGATCTCGACCAATGCCGGCGGGACCCAGGTGCTGCGCCACGGCGTAATGCGCGCGCTGGTGCTGGGGATCGAGGCGGTGCTGCCCGATGGCTCGATCTATTCCGCCCTCACCCCGCTGAAGAAGGACAACCGCGGGTTCGATCTCAAGCAGCTGTTCATCGGTGCGGAAGGCACACTGGGTATTGTCACTGGGGCCACGCTCAAGTTGGTTCCGGCGCTCGCCGACCGGGTCGTCGCCTGGGTCGGCCTGCCTTCGATCCACGCTGCGCGCGAATTGCTGATCCACTGCGAGAACGCAGCCGGCAGCCTGCTCGAAGGGTTCGAGGTCATGCCGCAGGCCTGCCTTGAGGCAGTGCTCGACTATCTACCCGATGCCCGCGCCCCGCTCGGCCAGCCGCACGCCTGGCATGCACTGATCGAGCTGGCTGCCGATGCCGAGGATGCCGCCACCCTGCGCGACCGTGCCGAGGCGCTGCTGGCCGAAGCTTCCGAGCAGGGACTGGCCGAGGATGCCGTCCTCTCCGCCAACGAGACGCAGGCCGAAGCCTTTTGGACGCTGCGCGATTCCGTCTCACCGGCCGAGCGCGCCAAAGGCCCGGCCATGCAGCACGATATTTCGGTGCCGGTTGCCGCCATGGCCGATTTTGTCGCCACGGCTTCGCCGACTATCGAGGCGGAGTTTCCGGGCACGCAGGCGCTGGGCTTCGGGCACCTGGGCGATGGCAACATCCACTTCCATGTCCTTGCGCCGCCGGGCGTGGTCCACGGCGAATGGGCCGAGGGCCAGGGCAAGGCGATCAGTGCCCGCGTCCACGATCTTGTCACCGCCGCGCACGGCTCGATTAGCGCCGAACACGGCATCGGCCAGATGAAGCGCGATGAGCTGGCCCGGCTGGGCGATCCGGTTGCCCTGGCACTGCTCCGCCAGGTCAAATTGGCGCTTGATCCACAGGGGTTGATGAACCCCGGCAAGCTGCTTGCGCAAGACCAGTCAAACCCTTAAAGCCGCGCCTTTCTGCCCGGACACATCCCGTCCCGGGCTGCCAATCGGAGAGAATGCATGGCCAGCGCGCCCAACGCCACCAACCTGCCGCTGTTCTACAATGACCTGATGCCGCTCAACAGCCAGGATCATGTCACCTACAAGACCCGCAGCACCGATACCGCACCCTGGCTGGTGGGCGCCCACGCCGTGCCGCTGACAGCCGAGGAATTCATCCACGCCGGCCGCCACTATCCGATCGTCTTCGCTGCCGCCGATCAGCCGGTGCCGCTGGCGCTGATGGGGCTGAACGAAGGCGTCAACATGTTCGTCGACGAAGCTGGCCGACTGCTTGACCTGAACGTTTACGTACCGGCCTATGCCCGTCGCTATCCGTTCATGCTGGCCAAGCTGCAGCCCGATTCGGAAGAGCTTTCGCTGTGCTTCGACCCGACCAGCGACCTGGTCGGCGAGATGGACGAAGGCAACGCGCTGTTCGAAGATGGCCAGCCGAGCGAGCAGACCAAGGGCATGCTCGAGTTCTGCCGCAACTTCGAAGAAGCCGGCATGCGCACCCAGCAGTTCGTTGATGAGCTGAACAAGCATAACCTGTTGATGGACGGCGAAGTATCGATCCAGCATCAGGGCTTCGAGCAGCCGTTCATCTACCGCGGTTTCAAGATGGTCGATCAGGAAAAGCTGCGCGACCTGCGCGGCGACGTGCTGCGCAGCATGAACCAGAATGGCATGCTCGCGCTGATCTTCGCACACCTGTTCTCGCTGGACCTGATCAGCGGGCTGTTTGCCCGCCAGGCGCAGGCCGGCAAGGGACCCGTTGAGCTGCTGGGTCTCCAGCCCGACAAGGCCTGAGATCGTCAGTCGCTGCCGGGGCTTGCATAAGCCCCGGTTGGAGCATATCTTCTTAACCGTCTGGTCGGGCTGCCCTCATGGCCTGGCGAGGCGTGGTGCACTTCGTGCACCTCCTCCCTGAACCTAGGCCACCTCGTGCTTGTCGCGAGGTGGCTTTTTTCTTGGAAAGCGGGCTATTCTGCGGCCTGTGGCCAGGCAGCGTCCGCCCCGCGGCCCAGTTCGGCCACTTCTCCGGCCAGCCGCCGGACCAGGCCCGACAGCATCTCTACCATCGCATCAAAGCCAGCCCCCGGCTCGGCGAGTCGCCCGTCAAGATAGCGTGAGCGGTCAATCTCAAGCTGCAGCGCATGCAAGCCGCTGTCCGGCGCGGCATGGCGTTCCAGCACATAGCCGCCGGCATAGGGCCGGTTGTGCGCGGCCGCGCGGCGCTGTTCGGCGAAATAGCCAAAGCAGTTGGCCACCAGCGCGCCGTGACAGGTGGTACCGAACCGGTCACCCAGCACGAACTCGGGCGGCGGCTGCCCCTCGCGCAGGCCCAGCGGCGGCATCGAATGGAGGTCGATCAGCAAGGCTGCCCCCCACCGCGCCCGCAAGGTGACCAGCGATTCGGCCAGGCAGCCGTGATAGGGCGCGTGTATCTCGTCGATCCGGGCGGCAAGTTCCGCCTCTTCATGCCGGCGCTTCCACAGCTCGCCCAGCCCCGGCAGGCGGCGCGGGATCAACCCCAGCCCGCTGCGCGCGCGCAGGCCCGGGGTATAGCTGCCCACCCCCGCCGGCTTGCCGCGGGCAAACATCTCCCAATCGACATCCTCGGGCGCGCGGTTGAGATCGATCATCGCCCGCGGCGCATGGGCTACCAGCAAGGCGGCCCCAGTCTCGCGCGCCACGGCCTCACCCAGCAGGTCGACATAGCGATCTTCCAGCCGCAACGCCGCATAGCCGGGATGGCGCATCTGTTCGATCAGGCTGCCAGGATAAGCACGGCCGGCATGCGGGACGGCGATCAGCACCGGCACTGCCGAAGGATCGGCCAGGCGCAACGAATAGGCCGGCTGACCTTGCCCGCCGGGAACCGTCCCTCCGGTGATTACAGTCGAATCGGAGGAAGGCGGCACGGCGGTGTCCATCGCCGTAGGCTGGCCTGATGCGCCGCCACTGTCAAAGCCGGCGAAGTCGATGAAGGAAGAATCTTAACGGGTCTGGTGCTAAACGCCCGCTGGTCGTACCGTGGGACAACAACCGGAAGTTTCGATGATCCGCATTCTCCTTGCCGAAGACGAAGAAGCCATGCGCACCTACCTGGCGCGCGCGCTTCAGAACGCCGGCTACGAAGTGGTTTCCGTCGATCGCGGCACCGAGGCGCTGCCGCTGCTGCAGACCGAACATTTCGACCTGCTGCTGTCGGACATCGTCATGCCCGAAATGGACGGGATCGAACTTGCGCAGCGCTGTGCCGAGATCAGCCCGGCCACCAAGGTGATGTTCATCACCGGCTTTGCCGCCGTGACGCTGAAGGCCAACCGCGAGGCACCGCAAGCCAAGGTGCTGTCCAAGCCGTTTCATTTGCGCGACCTGGTGATGGAAGTGGAACGGATCTTCAATAACGCGTCGCAAGCGCTGATCTGAAATTAGCGCCATCAAGCGGCTTGCATCCCGCGTGCAGCCTCGCTAATGGCGCATCCCTGCCCGGGGCGACGGCCCCGGGTGGAACCTGAATGGTGCGGGCGTATAGCTCAGTGGTAGAGCACTATGTTGACATCGTAGGGGTCGCAAGTTCAATCCTTGCTACGCCCACCATTTGAAAAGGCCCCGGTTTCCCGGGGCCTTTTTCGTTTCCAGCCTTGCAACCGGGCTTACTTGCCCTGCCAGTTCGGCTTGCGCTTTTCGGCAAAGGCGGCGGCGCCTTCGCGGGCGTCCGAGCTGGTGAAGACCGGCGCGATATAGGCGGCCTGCTTCTGCCACATCTCTTCGTTGCTCCAGGTATGCGAATCGCGAATGATCGCCTTCGAGGCGATCAGCGCCAGCGGGCCATTCTCAGCCACGCGGGCGGCCAGTTCGAGCGCGGCCGGGAGCGACGGGCCTTCGACCACGCGGTTAACGAAGCCCAGCTCATAGGCGCGCGCGGCATCGATGAAATCGCCGGTCAGGGCCAGTTCCATGGCAATGCGCGGCGGGATCTGGCGCGGCAGCTTGATCAGGCCGCCAGCCGCAGCGGCCAGGCCGCGCTTGGCTTCGGGAATGCCGAACTTCGAGGCCGAGCTGGCAACGATCAGGTCGCACGACAGCGCCAGTTCCATCCCGCCAGCCAGGGCAAAACCGTCAACCGCGGCAATCACCGGCTTCTTCGGCGTCCATTCGGTCAGGCCGCCAAAACCGCGGCCTTCGATGCTGGGGCGTTCGCCGCGCAGGAAGCCCTTGAGGTCCATGCCTGAGCAGAAGGTCCCGCCCGCACCCGTCAGCACGGCGCAGCGCAGGTCATTCTCGGCCTCGAGCCGGTCCATCGCCGCGCTGATGCCTTCGGCCTGGGCCTTGTTCATCGCGTTCTTGGCCTCGGGCCGGTTCATCGTGACGATCAGCACGCCATCGCGCACTTCGGTAAGAACTTCGGGGGCTTCGCTCATGAGTCTGGATCCTCTCGCCAGGTGTTTAACCGGACGATTAAAGCGCCAGGCGCGCGAGGTCCAGCCCTTACTTGCGTGACGCGCCGCCTCTGCTAAGGGAACGCCTGATTTTCCGCTAACTCCCCAGTGAAAGACACGCACGCGATGGCCAAGATCAAGGTGACCAACCCTGTCGTCGAGATGGACGGCGATGAGATGACCCGCATCATCTGGCAGTGGATCCGCGAACAGCTGATCCTGCCTTACCTCGATATCGACCTGAAGTATTATGACCTCTCGGTCGAGAAGCGCGACGAAACCAACGACCAGATCACCGTCGATGCCGCCAA
>JAJTFU010000045.1 GCA_021299075.1 Novosphingobium sp.
ATCACCACGCCCGCCGCCTTGCTGCCAGCCTTGGCCGCCGCCACGCCGACGTCGTCGATGCTGGCCGCCGCTGCCTTGGCGATCACGGAAATGTCGTCGAGCAGGGCAACTAGGCCGGTTGGCATGGCGGGGTAACTCCAATGGAAGAGCGTGCAGGCTGCTGCTTGCCAAGCCTTTGCGCGGCCTGCAAGGCTTGCATTCCCCGCACAACCCGCTAATGGCCCGCGCTTCCGGAAGCGATTCCGGAGCAAAGAAAGCCGGAGGGGCCCCGCAATCCCGCGGATCAGCCAGCGATCGGTTAGATAGATGAAAGGCATAAGCATGCCGCTTTACGAGCATGTTTTCCTGGCGCGCCAGGATCTCAGCCAGGCGCAGGTCGATGCGCTGGCCGCCACTGCCACGGAAATCGTTGAAGCCCACCAGGGCAAGGTCACCAAGACCGAAACCTGGGGCCTCAAGAACCTGGCCTACAAGATCAAGCGTAACCGCAAGGCGCACTTCGTGCTGCTGAACATCGAAGCCCCGGCCGGCACCGTTGCCGAGCTGGAGCGTCAGACCGCGATCAACGAAGACGTGATCCGCTGGCTGACCGTGCGCGTTGACGAGCTGGAAGCCGGCCCGTCGGTGCAGATGCGCAAGCAGGACCGCGAGCGCAGCAAGCGCCGCGAACGCGAGGAGTTCTAAGCCATGGCCCGCGCATTTTTCCGCCGCCGCAAGTCGTGCCCGTTCTCGGGCAAGAACGCACCCGCGATCGATTACAAGGACACGCGCCTGCTCCAGACCTACATGTCTGAGCGTGGCAAGATCGTGCCGAGCCGCATCACCGCCGTTTCTGCCAAGAAGCAGCGCGAACTGGGCCAGGCGATCAAGCGTGCCCGTCACCTGGGCCTGCTGCCCTACCTCGTGAAGTAAGGGGAGAGAGACCATGGAAATCATCCTCCTCGAACGCATCGAGAAGCTGGGCACCATCGGCGATGTCGTGAACGTCAAGGACGGTTACGCACGCAACTACCTGCTGCCCAACAAGAAGGCGCTTCGCGCCAACGAAGCCAACCGCAAGGTCTTCGAAGCCAACCGCTCGAAGATCGAAGCTGACAACGCCGCACGGCGTTCGGAAGCCGAAGGCCAGGCCGGCAACGTCGAAGGCAAGTCGGTCGTCCTGATCCGCGCCTCGTCGAACTCGGGCCAGCTCTATGGTTCGGTTTCGGTGCGTGACATCGTCGATGCGCTCAACGCCGATGGCGCGGGCGTGTCGAAGTCGATGATCGTGCTGGAACGCCCGATCAAGACCATCGGCGTGTTCGACGTCAAGGTTGCGCTGCACCCGGAAGTGACTGTGATGGTCAAGGTCAACGTCGCGCGTTCGCCTGACGAAGCCGACCAGCAGGCCAAGGGCGTCGACGTGATTGCCGCGATGTTCGAAGACGAAGCCGCCGAGGCTGCCGCCGCTGCGGGTGACTTCGAAGCCGGCAACGGCGAAGAGCCGGAAGCCGAGGCTCCGGCCCCGGCCGCCGAAGCTGCGGACGAAGGCGAAGAAGCCTAAGGCTTCAGCGCTTTTGCCAACCGATCAAGGGGGTGCTCCGGCGCCCCCTTTTTCGTTGTCCGAAAGGTTTCACCAGCAACGTAATTGAAATGTCATCGCGATCTGTCTAAAGGCCCGCGATGCTAAACACAGAAAAGACCGTCGCGGAATTGGTCCGCGTTTACGACGAAGCCGTCGCCACCCTCCGCTCCGACATCGCGAATTTCGCGGCCGACGGAACCCTTCCCCCCGCCGAACGCCGCGCAAGCCGGGCCTGGTGCTATCCCGAACTGCGGATCACCTATACCGGGGTTGAGACCCGGCCAGACCTGGCCCGCGCCTTTGGCCGGCTGGCCCAGCCCGGGACGTTCACGACCACGGTCACCCGCCCCGCGCTGTTCGCGGATTACCTGACTGAACAGCTCGGCCTGCTGGCCGACGACTATGATATCGAGGTCACGGTCGGCCGTTCGGCGCAGGAGATCCCCTTCCCCTATGTGATCGATGCCAGCTCTGGCCTGGGTGGTCTCAGCCCGCAGGACATGGCCCGGCATTTCCCGGCAACCGAACTGGCCATGATCGGCGACGAACTGGCTGACGGGATCGAGCTGGCCCACCCGGAAGACAGCCTGCCGCTGGCCCTGTTCGATGGCCTGCGCACCGATTTCAGCCTCGCCCGCCTGGCACACTATACCGGCACGCCGATCGAGGATTTCCAGCGCTTCATCCTGTTCACCAACTATCACCGCTATGTCGATGAATTTGTTGATTGGGCGGGGACGCAGCTCGGCAAGGATGAGTACACTCGCCTGTCGGGTGCGGGCGGCCTGCTGGTCGAGGAAGCGACCAAAAGCGCACGCGAGCTGCTGTCCGATACGGCCTGGCGGCGCCACCAGATGCCGGCCTATCACCTGGTCCGCGAGGACAAGATGGGCATCACCCTGGTCAACATCGGGGTCGGTCCATCCAACGCCAAGACGATCTGCGATCACCTGGCCGTGCTGCGCCCCGAGGCCTGGCTGATGATCGGCCACTGCGGCGGCCTGCGCGATACCCAGCGGATCGGCGACTACGTGCTGGCCCACGCCTATCTGCGCGACGATCACGTGCTCGATCCGGTCCTGCCGCCGGAGATTCCGATCCCGGCGATTGCCGAAGTGCAGATCGCCCTCGCCCAGGCGGCCGAACAGGTCAGCGGCGATACCGGCGCCAACCTGAAGAAGCGGATGCGCACCGGCACGGTTGCCACCACCGACGATCGCAACTGGGAGCTGCGCTACACCCAATCGGCCCGCCGCCTCAGCCAGAGCCGCGCGATCGGGATTGACATGGAAAGCGCCACCATCGCGGCGCAGGGCTATCGCTTCCGCGTGCCTTACGGGACGCTGCTGTGCGTTTCAGACAAGCCGCTGCATGGTGAGATCAAGCTGCCCGGCCAGGCCAACCGCTTCTACGAGGAAGCGATTGCCGCGCACCTGCTGATCGGCACCACGGCTTGCGATCTGCTGCGCGCCGAGGGCGCCCGACTCCATTCGCGCAAGCTGCGGGCCTTCAAGGAACCGCCGTTCCGTTGAGGCAAGACGGCCGCGTCCGCCCTGCCCGGTCAGCCGATCTGGCGCTACTTCCTGCGATCGAGCGATCGGCGGCGGTGCTATTCGAAAGTCAGCCCGGCCTTACACATCTAGCCGACGGCTCGGTTATCGCTGCTGAAGAGCACGCGCAGTTCTTGTCTGAGGGCTGTTTGTGGGTGGCCGAAAGTGGCAGCACAATGGGCGGATTTCTAGCCGCGACTGAACTCGCAGGCAATTTCCACATCCGCGAAATCTCGGTCGCACTGGGCGCCCAAGGCCAGGGCCTGGGGCGGGCGCTGATTGAGACCGCGCTTTGCGCTGCACAGGAGCGCGGCTTTGCTGCGGCGACGCTAACCACCTTTCGAAACGTGCCGTGGAATGCACCGTTTTATGCGCGACTTGGCTTTCGCGCGCTTGAGCAGGCGGAACTCACGCCAGTGCTGGCTACGATCCTTGCCGAAGAACTGGCGCACGGCATGCCCGAAGGCAGCCGATGCGCCATGTTCTGTCCGCTTGGCTAACGCTTACCAGCCGGACTTCATCCCCTTGTTCTGCTTGTCGAGCCACTTCTTGAGCGGCGCGAAGTAGGCCATCATCGCCTTGCCGCTCAT
This sequence comes from Novosphingobium sp., assembly GCA_021299075.1. Lineage (GTDB taxonomy): Bacteria > Pseudomonadota > Alphaproteobacteria > Sphingomonadales > Sphingomonadaceae > Novosphingobium. Next base: position 3,705 of record JAJTFU010000045.1, read on the forward strand.
CTCGCGGCTGCCGGTGAAGGCCTGCAGCGCATCGGGCCAGGGCTTGGAGGCGCCCATTTCCAGCATGGCGTTGAGGTTCTTGCCCACGTCCTTGTTGCCATAGAAGCTGCAGCGGTGGAGCGGGCCCTTCCAGCCAGCCTGCTTGCAGGCCGCTTCGTAGAACTGGAACTGCAGGATCCGAGCCAGGAAGTAGCGGGTATAAGGCACCATCCCGGGGATATGATACTTGGCCCCGGCATCAAAGGCGTCGGCACCGCGCGGGCCGGGCGGGACGATGCCCTGATACTTCAGGCGCAGATCGGTCCACGATTGCTGCGCGTCCTTGCTCTGGCCAGAGAATAGCTGCCAGCGATAGCGATCGACCAGTAGACCGAAGGGCAGGAAGGCCACCTTGTCCATCGCCTGGCGCAGCAGCAGTCCGGTATCCTTGTCGGCGCTTGGCACCTTGTCACGATCAAGCAGGCCAATCTGGACCAGGTATTCCGGCGTCATCGACAGCGCGATGGCATCGCCGATCGCCTCGTGGAAACCGTCATTGGCGCCGTCGAGGTACAGGAATGGCTGCTTGTTGTAGGCCCGCTGGTAATAGTTGTGGCCCAGCTCGTGGTGGGCCGTGACGAAGTCGTCGCCGTTCACCTTGATGCACATCTTGATCCGCAGGTCATCGACATTGTCGATATTCCAGGCCGATGCATGGCAGACCACCTCGCGGTCGCGCGGCTTCACGAACTGTGAGCGCTCCCAGAAGGTCTTGGGCAGGGGTTCGAAGCCGAGCGAGGAGAAGAAGCCCTCGCCCGCCTTGACCATCTTCTGGTCATCATAGCCCTTGGCCTTGAGCAGTTCGGTAACGTCAAATCCCACATCGCCCGAACCCGGCGGCGCGACGAGATCATAGATATTGCCCCATTCCTGAGCCCACATGTTGCCCAGCAGGTCGGCCCGAATCGGCCCGGTCTTGGGCTGGACCTGATCGCCATACTTGGCGTTCAGCTTGCCGCGGACATAAGTGTGCAGGCTGTCGTACAGCGGCTTCACTTCAAGCCACAGCTTCTCGGTCTGCGCCGCGAACTCCTCGGGGCTCATGTCATAGTTGGAACGCCACAGCGCGCCCATGTCGGAATAGCCTAGCTCCTTGGCGCCTTCATTGCCGAGGCCGACCAGCTTGGCGTAATCCGCCTTCATCGGCTTGCCGACATTGTCGTGCCAAGAGAGCCACATTTCCTTGAGCTCTTCCGGATTGCGGTTCGAACCCATTTCGGCCTCGATATCGCTGCCGCTGATCGGTTGCCCCCGCAGCGTGCCCTGACCCTTGCCGTAGATCCCTTCGAGCCGTGCCGCGATGGTGGCAACCTCGTCTGCGGCGCCCGGCTTGGTGGGAGCAGGCAAGACAATCGCGGTGCGCAGACGGGACAGCTTGCGCGCGGTGTCATAGGACAAGCCCGGCGTCTTGGCGTGGCCCGCGGCTTCGATCGCGCTCTTCACCACCAGCGAGTTATAGGCTGCGCCGGCCCGCGCGGTCATCGCCTCGGTATCCTGGTTGATATAGGTCGAATAGACCCATGAGGCCTGAGCGGCTTCAACACCTGCTTTGGCCAGCTTAGCTTCGGTCGAAACTACGAATTCATCGGCCTGCTGCTGCGGCGTCTTGGCGTCCTGCGCCATCGCCGGGGTGGTCACCAGCGCCGTGGCCAGCGCGGCGAGCGAAACGATCCTCTTCATCAGGTTTATCCTTATTTACGACAGTCCGGCCGCCAGGCCGATGGGGCAACGCTGGCGAGCCATCCCGCGCGGGTCAAGCGCCTATCGGCAAACGGCGTCAGGCCAGCAGGAAATCGCGGATTGCCTCACCCAGTTCCGGTTTGGTCACGCAGCTCATGTGCGTGCCGGGCACGGTGACCAGGGTGGCATTGGGCAGGGCCGCCGCCAGCAGGTCGGGCGAGCCGTTGTCGCGGTCCTTGTCGCCATTGACCACCAGGGTGGGCATGGTGAGCGCCGCCAGCTCGGCCGGATCGGTATCGCTGAAGGTCTGGAGCAGCAGCCGCGCCGCGACTCGGTCCACCTTCATCGTCTTCATGAACGAGACTGCGGCAGAGGCCGGATCGCCGTGCTTGACCTCGTCAAACCGGTCGATGGCATCGGTGAAGAAGGCGCTGCGACCGGTCCAGCCGGCCAGTCCTTCCTGCCCCATCCCGCCGAGTGCCAGCTTGCGGGGTTTGAGGCCGTGGATCACTGCGCGAACCGAGGTACGGGCGCCGAGCGAGAAACCAACCAGATCGAAATCGGTCAGCCCCAGTGCCTCGACCAGCGCAATCGCATCGCGCGCCAGCACGTCAGGTGGATAGGCGGACGGGTCATGCGGCTTGCCGCTGTGGCCGTGCGCGCGCAGGTCCGGCATCAGGCATTCGAACCCGGCATCGGCCAGCAATTGCGCCTGGCCCCAGTTCATCCAGTTCATCTGCGCGCTGGAAAACAGGCCGTGGAGCAGGATCACCGGCCGGCCGGCACCCAGCCGATGCAGTGCCAGAGGCGTCCGGTCAAAAGACTGAATTGTCTCCATTAATCGGAAACCTCAACCTTTCTTGAGGTGTCGCCGCCCGAGCAATTCGGCGATCTGCACGGCGTTAAGCGCGGCGCCCTTGCGGAGATTGTCGGAGACGCACCACAGCGACAGGCCGTTTTCGACGGTCGAATCCTCGCGCACCCGCGACACGAAGGTCGCGCCATCGCCAACGCATTCGACGGGCGTCACGTATCCGCCGTCCTCACGCTTATCGACCAGCATGATGCCCGGGGCTTCACGCAGCAAGTCCTGGGCCTGCTCGGCGCTGATCTCGTCCTCGAACTCCAGGTTCACCGCCTCGGAGTGGCCGACGAAAACGGGCACGCGCACGCAGGTCGCGGTGACCTTGATCTTGGGATCGAGGATCTTCTTGGTTTCGACCACCATCTTCCACTCTTCCTTGGTCGAACCATCATCCAGGAAGCTGTCGATGTGGGGGATCACGTTGAAGGCAATCTGCTTGGTGAACTTAACCGGCTCGCTGCTGTCACCGACAAAGATGTTGCGGCTCTGCTCGAACAGTTCGTCCATGCCCTGCTTGCCGGCACCCGAGACCGACTGATAGGTCGCCACGACCACGCGCTTGATCCGGGCGGCATCGTGCAGCGGCTTCAGCGCCACGACCAGCTGCGCGGTTGAGCAGTTGGGGTTGGCGATAATCATCTTGGCCTTGTAGCCATCGATCGCATCGGGGTTCACTTCGGGCACGATCAGCGGCACGTCCGGATCCATCCGGTAGTACGAGCTGTTGTCGATCACCACGCAGCCGGCTGCGGCCGCCTTGGGGGCATAGACCTTCGATACGTCCGATCCGGCCGAGAACAGGGCAATGTCCCAACCGGCAAAATCGAAGTGCTCGATATTGCGGACCTTGAGCATCTTGCCGGTTTCGCCAAACTCGATCTCGTCGCCGGTTGAGCGCGAGGAGGCGACAGCCGCCAGTTCGTCGATTGGAAACTCGCGCTCAGCCAGCACGTTCAGCATTTCGCGGCCGACATTGCCCGTAGCGCCGACCACTACCACCCGGTAACCCATGCCAATCTCCTGCAAAGCGAGGCTGCGGCTAGACCTGCTGGCCGCTGTTGTCCACCGGCAGCGCATCGAAGGCGACCGTCACGCGAGGTGCGCTGCTCTCAAACGGTGTGGTGCAGTGCCAGAGGTAGGACGGGAAGAGCACCAGGTGCCCTTCCTGCGGCTGCACCACCCGGCGCGGCGGCAGGTCCAGCCCCAGCGCAGCATCGGGTACGCCAAAGGCCAGAGCGCCCTGCCCCTCACCAGCAGCCACTTCCGGCGGAAGGCTGACGTAATAGGCACTGCTGAGCCAGCCGGCGGGATGGATGTGGCTGATGTGGAAGCCGGACGATGCCAGCCGCACCGACCACGAAGTGGGGAAACTGACAGCGCCGGCAATCCGCCCCAGGAAGGGATGCGTCGGATCAGGTTGCAGCGCGGCGATGCGCTGCTCGATCGCCGCCTTGGTGGCTCGCGCCAGGCCGCCGATCACCGGATCGTCCGCCTCGAACAGGTTACCCCGCGTCTGCGTTCCGCCGCGCAGCGACTGGTCGGCCGGATGGGCCGCGAGCTGGTGCCGTGCTTCCAGCACGCCAAGCAGGCGCGGATCAAGCCCCAGGTCGATCGGCATGACCAGGTTGTCGTAATCGCACAGCCAGTGTTCGCGCTCGTCATCGAGCAGCCGCCAGGCCACGCCCAGCAGCGCCCAGCTCGACTGGTCCTTGGGGAGCAGGCGCGCGGCCGTCATCGCCGCTTCGGCCGCACCGGCCGGATCGCCCTTGCGCAGCAGGATATGGGCGCGGATCGTGTGGCCCGGCGGATAGGTTGGCTCTGCTTCCAGCGCAGCATCGATCCGCGCCAACGCCTCATCATCGCGGCCCAGCGCAGTCAGCGCATTGGCAGCAAAGGCCGTGATCATCGTATCGATGCCAAAGCGTGCCTCTGCCTGGGCAGCCAGGTCCAGCAGCTGGTCCCAGGCCTGGTGTCCGCGGGCGACCGCCATCGCCTCGACCCACAGCGCGCCGGTCTGGGGTGAACGCAGCAGCGCGTCGCGCAGGCTGTTCAGCGCTTCGCCGCCGCGCCCCAGTTGCGGCAGCAGGCTGGCCATGGCGCTGTGCGGTTCGACCAGCTCGGGCTTGACCCGCACCGCTTCGCGGTAGGCCGCCAGCGCTTCTTCAAACCGCCCAGCATCGGCAAGCAGGTGGCCGCGCATGGTTGCCGTTTCGGCCAGCTTAAGCCCCTCGTTCCAGGCTCGCTCGATCTGCGCCAGCGCCTCGTCCAGCCGCCCGCACTTGCGCAGCTCGACCGCTAGGTTGTGGCGCGCGATCCGGTCGGCGGGATTGGCGGCAAGCTGCTGTTGCAGGGCCGCAACCTGCGCCGGCGATCCGGTCGGGCCGATCCCGAAAGTCATGGTTTCACTCCGTGGCGTTCGAGAAAGGCAAAGATCGATTCCCACAGGTGGACACCCACCTTTGGGCCGCCGACGCGGTGGGTATAGCCGGGATAGAGCATCATCTCGAACGGCACCGCCTGGCCCTGCAGCCTGGCGATCAGGGCCGAGGAATGCTCGAACACCACGTTATCATCCGCCATGCCGTGGATCAGCAGCAACGGATCCTCGATCTTCGCCGCATCGGCCATGGCATTGGCCTTGGTATAGGCCGCCGCATCGGGGCCCTTCATGTCCGGTCCGGGATCGCCCATGTAGCGTTCGGTGTAATGGGTATCGTAGAGTTCCCACTTGGTCACCGGCGCCCCGGCGATCCCGGCAGCATAGACCCCGGGATTGGCCTGGAGCATTTTCAGCGTCATGTAACCGCCATAGGACCAGCCATAGGTCGCGATCTTGGCGCCATCGACGAAGGGCAGCGACTTCAGGTACTGCGCCCCGACCAGCTGATCCTCAACCTCAACGCCGCCCATTGCGCGGTAGATCTGCTTGGCGAAATCGACCCCGCGATTGTCCGAGCCGCGATTGTCGAGCTCAAACCAGATATAGCCCTTGTCAACAATCGCCTGGGCCAGCGGACTGCCCCAATCGCGCAGCACCTGCTGGTTGCTGGGCCCGCCATAGTGCGAGAAGAACACCGGATAGCGCTTACCCGGCTCGAGCGGCGGGGTGATCATGTTCCAGTGCAGCACCGTGCCGTCAGCCGCCTTGATCGTCCCGAACTCGGCCGGACGATGGCTGGCGAGGTAGGGCGCGTAGGGATGCTTGGCATCCAGCTTGTTTTCCTCAACCCATGCAATCCGCTTGCCGCTCTGATCGGCCAGGTAGACCTGCGGCGGCTGGTTCAGTGCCGAACGCGAGATCAGCAACGACTTGCCCGATTTGTCCATGCTGGCGCTGTTGTGGAAGCCGGTATCGGTCAGACGCGTGACCTTGCCGGGACTGTCCAGATCCAGCGCATAGACCTGGTGCGCCAGCGGCCCGTCCTTGGTGCCGATGAAGAACACCTTGCCGCTGGCCTGATCGACTCCGGCGAGTGCTGTGACGACCCAGTCACCCTTGGTCAGCTGCCGCCACTTGCCCTGCTTGAAGTGCCACAAATGCCCAAAGCCATCGCGCTGCGACCACCAGACCAGGCTGCCGTCCTTGAGGAAGCGATAGCTGTTTGAGAGGTCGATCCAGTGACCCGCAGCGGCCGTTTCGGTGAACAGCACGCGGCTCTTGCCGGTAGCGGGATCGACAGCCAGCATATCCAGCCGGGTCTGCCCGCGATCCTGCCGCTGGGCGTAGAGCGTCTTGCCATCCGGCGCCCAGTCAACCCGGGCCAGGTAGATGTCCTTGTCCGGCCCGAGGTCGACCTCGACTCGCTCGCTGCCATCGGGCTTCTGGACGTAAAGCGAGACCAGTGCATTGGGCGTGCCCGCCAGCGGATAGCGCTGGGCATAGGTCTTGGTCCCCTCTGCCCCGATCGCGGCGCGGGTGACCACGGCAACCGGTGCCTCGTCAAACCGCTGCACGGCAATCCGGCTGTCATCAGGCGCCCACCAGTAACCGGTGTAACGGGCCATTTCTTCCTGCGCGACGAATTCGGCTTCGCCCCAGGAAACCGTCTCAGAGGCCTCCTCCGGCGTCACCGCCTGGGCCGCTTCGCCCACCCTGCCGGTCCACAGCCGCCGCCCGCGCACGAACGAAACGTAGGCCCCTTTCGGGCTGAGTGCCGGGTTAAGCTCGTCCTCGGCGGTGTCGGACAGGCGCTGGACCGAACCGTCGAGCTGGGCGAGGTAAAGATCGCCATCCAGCGGGACCAGGATCGCCTTGCTGTCGGCCGCCCATTCATAGGTGACGATGCCCTTCAGATCGCCGATCCGCAGCCGCTCGCGCTGCATCTTCTCGGCCTCGGACAGTTCCTTGCCCGAACCCAGCTTCAGCGAATCGACTAGCATGGTCCACTGCCCGGTGGTGCGGTCAAAGCCCCACAGGTCATAACGCTCGCGGTCGTCCGCCCGGTTCCGCAGCAGGGTCAGGTAGCGGCCATCGGGTGAGAGCTTCACCCCGCGCGGCACCGATCCGCTCAGGCTGGGACTGGCGAAGACGCGTTCGATGGTCAGCGGCTGGGCGGCAGGCACGGGGTTCTCCGTGGTAGTCTGGGCAAGAAGCGGGGCGGCAGGAGCAAGCGCGGCCAGGGCGCAGGCGGCAAGCAATCGGGACATCGGCGACACGGTAAACTCACGCAGCGAAAAGGGCGCCCCGGCAATCCGGGACGCCCCTCTCTAACCAGCTTTGCGGACAGCGCCAGTGGCTGGATCAATCCGCCGCCGGCAGTCGCCGGAACGGCTGCTTCCTGCAATAGGCCAGGCTGCGCCAGAGCCATTCCAGCGGACCACTGGAAAACCAGCGCATCCCGACCGGCGAGTAGAGGATATGCACGCCGATCACTTGCTGCATCAGGTAGAGCGTAAAGGCCATTTGCCCCGCAGCCAGGAACGGCCACATGATCTTTCGGCCGATGACGGCGCGCATCAGCAGGTTGATCAGCGCGACATGGCCGATCGAAACCGCGATCCGCGCCAGCTCGCTCGTCATCCAGATCGTTTTCGGGATCGGCATGAAGGTCATCCGCTCCAGCCCACCGACATAACGCGCGGTGAGGCCGAAGCCATAGGCCACGATCAGCGCGATCCAGTAGTCACGGGTGGAACGCTGCCCCTGGATGAAGCCCAGTTTCCAGGCGGCGATCCCCAGCAACATCACGCTGAACGCTTCAACCACGCCGCCCAGCAGCGATCCCTTGCCAACGATCATGATATAGGTCGAGATCAGGAAGCCGGCATAGTCCGTAAACGAGCCGGACCGGGCCTTGACCTCATCCTTGGTCAGCTTCTCGACGACCGGCTCCTTGCCGTTGATCCGGTCGATTTTCTCCTGCCATTCCTTGACGGCTTCGCTTTCCGCTTTGGTCAGCTTCTCGCCCTTGGCCTGCTTTTCGGCGGCCACGGCCTGGGTCTGCTGCATCTCGGTGCGGCTGACATATTCGAACGCCCCACCGACCACCTGGACCGAGGCAAGCAGCAGCCCAAGCGGGATCAGCCAGCGCACGCTGAGCTTGCGGAACGGAAACAGCGCCAGCGCGCAAAGCGCATAGACGTGCAGGATATCGCCCGGCCAGAGCAGGACGAAGATGTTGATCAGGCCAAAAGCCAGCAGCCACAGGTTGCGGCGGATATAGAGATCGGCCACGGCCACCGGGCCATCGGGTTCCATCGCCTTGGCCGCGGTGACCATCAGCCCAGCCCCGAACAGCAGTTCCAGCATCCCGCGCTGGGTGCCCTCCAGGAATGTCGTCATGAACAGCCAGACCTGCTGGTCCAGCGGAGTCCAGCCCATCGCCCGGATATCGCCCATGAAGGCGGAGATCGGCCCGGCCATCGCCGGCACATTCAGGTAAAAAATGCCGAGAATGGCAAATCCGCGCAGTGCATCGAGCACGGCGATGCGATCTCTGCCGCGCACAGGCGCCAATGCCGGCGCGGGGCCCAATTGGCCTGTCATACTTGTTCTCCCCATCCCAAAGGATGGAGTGAAGCTAGCATGGTGTATGGTATATGCAATACACTTCGGCCGGCCGGAATCAGAAAGGGCCCCAACCGCAGTTGGAGCCCTTTCGAATTTTGGCGCTGCAGCGACGCTTAGGCGTCGTTGCGGACGTCGCGGCGCTCGGCGATGCGAGCGCGCTTGCCGGTGCGGCCACGCAGGTAATAGAGCTTGGCCCGACGCACCACGCCCTTGCGGACGACGGTGATGCTGTCGATGGTCGGCGAGTAGAGCGGGAACACGCGTTCCACGCCTTCACCGAAGCTCATCTTGCGGACGGTGAAGTTGCTGCCGATGCCCTTGTTGGCGCGCGCGATGCAGACGCCTTCAAAGGCCTGCACGCGGCTGCGATCGCCTTCGATCACCTTCACGCCGACGCGGACGGTGTCACCGGGGCGAAACTCCGGAATATCCTTGGCGGCCTTGGCAATTTCCTCGGCCTCGATCTGCTGGATCAGATTCATGATCCTCAGTCCTTCTTTTCACGCCGCGCGCCAGAGGCAGACAGGACCCGAGCGCCCTCATGACGCTCCCAAAGATCCGGCCTGCGTGACCGTGTATCGATCTCGGCCTGTTGCTTTCGCCAGGCCGCGATCTTCGCATGATCCCCCGATCGCAGCACTTCAGGGATCGTGCGCCCTTCCCACTCAGCGGGACGGGTATAGTGGGGATATTCCAACAAGCCGTTCTCAAACGACTCTTCGGACCCACTGGAAGGCGCGCCCATTACGCCGGGAAGCAAGCGAATGCAAGCGTCGAGCAGCATCAGTGCCGCCGGCTCTCCGCCCGACAGGACGATATCGCCGATCGAGACTTCCTCAACCTGCCGCCCGGCGAAGATCCGCTCGTCAAATCCCTCGAACCGGCCGCACAGCACGGTAACGCCGGGACCCGCCGCCAGCTCGCGCACACGGGCCTGGGTGAGCGGCTTGCCGCGTGGGGTCATTGCCAGCACCGGGCAGTCTGGCTGGGCCGCGCGGGCATGGTCGATTGCGGCAGCCAGGACGTCAGCCCGCAGCACCATCCCCGCCCCGCCGCCGGCCGGCGTGTCGTCAACGGTCCGGTGCTTGTCGATCGCAAAGTCGCGGATCTGCACGGTATCGAGTGACCACTTCCCCTCCTCCCGCGCGCGCCCGGCGAGGCTTACGCCAAGCGGACCGGGAAACATCTCCGGGTAGAGGGTCAGGACAGTGGCGGCAAAGGTCATATCGCGTCCTTGGCAGCAGCCCATTCGAAAAGCCAGACGGTGACTATGGTCGCGGGCAAGGCCAAGACCAGCGCGGGAATGGCGCGCCAACATGAAGACAATCGCCCAGACTACAGCGGCCGGGATGGCGAAGGCGGCGAGGAGCAGGGCTGATTTGATGAAATCCATCACAACAAGATCTCCCAGTCATCGAAGGTCTTGGCAATTGGACTCTTGCCTGCGCGGCCCCTGCAAGGAACATTGCACACCATGAAACGCCTGACCATCCTCCTCCCCCTGCTCCTCGCCGCCCCAGCCCAGGCCGAGGAGATCGGCGAGTGCCGGTTCAGCCGCGAGACGCTGACTTTTGCGGGTAGCCGCGTCGAACAGGCGGAGTGTCTGCTGCGCAAGATCGAGCTGCTGGCCGTTCGTAAGCCCCAGCCCTTGCCCAAGGTGATCCGCCACCTGATGGAGCGCGAAGACGGGCCAAGCGCCGCGCAGAAGGCCGCCGCACTGGCCGCCTTCCCCGAACCCTATCGGACTTTCGCGGCCGAATGGGCGAATACGCCGCTATCCCGCACCGAAGAGGGACTACCCGCGCTCTATTTCGTAATCCACGATACCTCGACGCCGTTCTACGCGAACGAGCCATTCCCCAAGCGGCTCAACCAGGACCTGACGGTCAACGATTTCACGCCCTACATGGACGGCACCTTCGCGCGGGAGCCGGTGGCGCATATCTTCCTCAACCGGGTCGGGCAGATCTGGGCCGGGCATGATTTTCAGGAAGGCTGGCGGGCGACCAAGCTGGAAAGCCGGGTCGTCGGGCCGCGCGCCCGTGGGCGGATGGTGCATATCGAGACGGTCCAGCCGCGCCGCTTCCTGCCGGGCGCGACCAGTCGCGGGCAGACCTATGGCCCGAAGCCCGGTTTCACCAGGGAGCAGTACCGGATGCTGGCCGCGCTCTATGTCTATGCCAGCGCGCGGGCCGGGGTCTGGCTGATCCCGGCGCAGCACAATACGGTCGATGCCGGCATCCCCGATGCCCACGACGATCCGCAGAACTTCGAGTTGAAGCAGTTTGCCAAGGAACTGGAAAAGCTGGTCGGCAAGCCGCGCTAGGCGGGAAAATCATTCCGGGTGGTGCGGATCGCGACTGGCAGGCCCACGAGCACAGCGATGATCAGCCCAAGCACCACCAGCGCCAGGATAGGGATCACGCCATAGGGCAGCCCGCGCCGCACCATCGCCACCAGCGGCAAGAGCACCGGAACCACACCAGCGACAGTAGCGGCAATGCCAACCCGGCGTCGCCGCGTGCTCTCCGGGCTCAGCACTCGCATCCCGCTGCAGATCCCCCAGGACAGCGCGGCCGGCAGCAGCACCATGACGATCAGGCCGAGGACAATTCCCATGACCTCAGCCTAACGCCTCAATCCGGCTCGGCAAATGACGCGGTGATCACGATCCGCGCATCATCCCACTCCGGCACAGCCTCGATCCGCATCGGCACCATGAAGCGCTTCCCAGTGGGCCGCTTGATTTCCAGCACATCGCCGGCGCCGAAATTGTCGATCGCGATCACTTCGCCCAGGTCCTCGTCCTCGGTCGAGACGGCGGGCAGACCCAGCAGGTCGGCGTGATAGTACTCCCCCTCCTCCAGCGGCGGCAGGGCCGAGCGGGGAACGGTCAGCGTGGTCCCGCGCAGCGCCTCGGCACCGTTCCGGTCCGTCACTTCGGCAAAGCGGGCGATCGCCCCGCCCTTGCCGTCATCGCGCAGCTTGGTCAGCGTCAGCGCGGAATCGTTGAAGGCGCGGAACCGCTGGAGCGATTCCACGCCTTCACCGAACAGCTTGAGGCGGACGTCGCCAGTCACCCCGTGCGCGCCGGCAATGGCGGCGAGAGTGACCGGCTTGTCACTGGCCAAGGCGGCTTAGCCCTCGGCCTGTTCTTCGCTGGCTTCGGCAGCCGGAGCTTCCTCAGCAGCAGCTTCTTCAGCCGGAGCGGCTTCTTCAGCGGCAGGGGCTTCGGCGGCAGCTTCTTCAGCAGCGGGGGCTTCCGGAGCAGCTTCTTCGGCCACTTCTTCGACCGCCGGAGCGGCGGCAGCGGCGGCTGCAGCTTCTTCAGCTTCGCGGGCCTTCTCGGCCTTTTCCTCGGCGCGCTCCTTGGCCTTCTTGCCGGGCTCACCCTTGTTCGGGTTCACGGTCGGGGCGCGTTCCTTGATCCCGGCCTTGTCGAGCAGGCGGGCGA
>JAJTFU010000046.1 GCA_021299075.1 Novosphingobium sp.
CCGGGCTTTTTCGTTGCAGGAGAGGGAAGGGATGGCCCGTAAATACTCAAAGCACGGCCCACGCGAAAATTACGCGCGCGATGACGAGGAAGCCCCCGAGGCTCCCCCGCCGCCCGACTGCTGGCTGTGCGAGCGGCCCTGTGGCGAGGCGGTGGTCTGGCACCATCCCGTCCCCAAGAGCCGAGGCGGGCGCGATACCGTGCCGATGCACCCGATCTGTCAGAACATGTTGATCACGACCTTCACCAATTCCGAGCTGCAACGCTACGGGCTGGATCCAAGCCTGCTAAGGATCGAGCCGCGCGTGGAGAAGTTCATCAATTGGGTTGCCGGCAAGGACCCGGATTTCAACGCGCCGCTCGGGAAGAAGAAGGGACGTTGATTCCGTGGCGGATGCCCCATCTGTTACGCGGTAGGCTTAGTTTGAGTCATTTTCTTACTCGGCGGGCAGGGCAGGCCTCAACCCCGCGGAATTGCCGCAATTGCGCAAGAAAAGGGGCTTGCACGAATCCCCCACCCTGTGTAGGGGCGCGGCTCGAATTTGGTCGGAGTGCAAGCTCCGTGGCTCTTTCTCATCGGTAGCAGGACACAATGGAAGCTCAGAACATCCGCATTCGTCTCAAGGCATTCGATCACCGCGTGCTGGACCAGGCGACTGGCGAAATCGCCGAGACCGCTCGCCGCACTGGCGCGCTGATCCGGGGCCCCATTCCTCTGCCGACCCAGATCGAGAAGTTCTGCGTTAACCGCGGCCCGCACATCGACAAGAAGTCGCGTGAGCAGTTCGAGGTGCGCACCTACAAGCGGTTGCTCGATATCGTGCAGCCGAACGCCACCACCGTGGACGCGCTGATGAAGCTCGACCTGGCTGCTGGCGTGAACGTCGAGATTAAGCTGGCTTAATTCGCCGGCGCGGCCTATGGGCCGCACGCAACCGGGTTTCGGCCCGGCTCCTAGCGGAACCCAGTAGGGAACCCGCGACGAGACAGAGCCCCGGCAATAGCCGGGGACACAAGGGATACCTCCGGATTTATCCGGGCAAGCGTCCCCCGTCTCGCCTCCACCCGGAGGCACTCAGCCCGGACGGGGCTCGTTTCACATTTTGGGCTGAACACGCCTGTGGGGATGGTCCTCGCAGGCCTCTGTAGGAGAACGGATCATGCGTACCGGCGTGATCGCCAAGAAGGTGGGGATGACCCGCCTGTTCCAGGAGGACGGACGGCACGTGCCCGTTACCGTTCTGGCGCTGGAAGATTGCCAGGTGGTGTCCGTGCGCACCGCTGAAACCGACGGCTATGTCGCGGTTCAGCTGGGTGCCGGCAGTGCCAAGCAGAAGAACGTTGCCAAGCCGCAGCGTGAACATTTCGCCAAGGCCCAGGTGCCCCTGAAGGCCCAGGTTGTCGAATTCCGCGTGGCCGATGACGCCGTGCTGGAAGTCGGCGCGACGATCGCTGCCTCGCACTTCGTGCCGGGCCAGATGGTCGACGTTGCTGGCACGACCCAGGGCAAGGGTTTCCAGGGTGCGATGAAGCGCTGGGGTTTCGGCGGTATGCGCGCCACCCACGGTGTTTCGATCAGCCACCGTGCCCACGGTTCGACGGGTAACCGCCAGGATCCGGGCCGCGTCTTCAAGAACAAGAAGATGGCCGGCCACATGGGCGACCGCAACCGCACGCAGCAGAACCTCGAAGTCGTCCGCGTGGACGATGAGCGCGGCCTGATCTTCGTCAAGGGTTCGGTTCCGGGTGCCAAGAATTCGTGGCTGACCGTTCACGATGCCGTGAAGGTCGCCCGTCACGCCGAGGCCCCCTATCCGGCCGGCATCAAGGGTGCCGCCAACAGCAATGACTCGGCAGCTGCCGACACCCCGGCGGAAGACGTCGCGGCTGTCGAAGCCACCGAAGGCCAGGAGGGCTAAGTCGTGAAGGTCAAGCTTTCCAACCTCGATGGCACCGCCGCCAAGGGCGACATCGATCTCAATGACGACGTGTTCGGCCTCGAGCCGCGCGCCGACATCCTCCACCGCGTTGTCACCTGGCAGCTCGAGAACCGCCGCGGCATCGCCCGCGCCGCTCGCGAGCGTTCGGACGTGGCCCGCACCGGCAAGAAGTTCGGTCGCCAGAAGGGCGGCGGTACGGCTCGTCACGGTGACCGCAAGGCCCCGATCTTCATCGGCGGTGGCAAGGCCATGGGTCCGCGTCGTCGTGAATTCGACGTCTCGCTGAACAAGAAGGTCCGCGCACTGGGTCTCAAGATGGCGCTCTCGGCCAAGGCCAAGTCGGGCCTGGTCGTGGTCGACACCCTTGATCTCAAGGATGCCAAGACCAAGGCCGTTGCCGAACAGCTCGCCAAGGCGAACTGGGGCAAGAAGGTGCTGGTGATTGACGGTGAAGCCGTGAACGAAGGCTTCGCCCGCGCTTCGGCCAACCTGATCGGCGTCAACGTCCTCCCGGCCATCGGCGCCAACGTCTATGACATCCTGAAGCATGATACGCTGGTGCTGACGCGCGCCGCGGTCGAAAAGCTGGAGGCGCGTTTCAATGGCTAAGGACGCAATCGACACGCGTCACTACGACGTGATCGTGGCTCCCCACATCACCGAGAAGTCGACGCTGCTCAGCGAAAACAACGCTGTGGTCTTCAAGGTGGCTGAAAAGGCCACCAAGCCCGAAATCAAGGCGGCCGTCGAGGCGCTGTTCGGGGTGAAGGTCAAGAGCGTGAACACGCTGACCCAGAAGGGCAAGACCAAGCGCTGGAAGGGTAAGCCCTACAAGCGCTCGGACGTGAAGAAGGCTGTTGTGACGCTGGCTGCTGGCCAGTCGATCGACGTCACCAGCGGGATCTGAGGCTGAACCATGGCACTCAAGAACTATAACCCGACCAGCCCCGGCCGCCGCGGCCTGATCCTGGTCGACAAGTCGTCGCTGTGGAAGGGCAAGCCCGTCAAGGCGCTGACCGAAGGCAAGCGCAAGACCGGTGGCCGTAACAACAAGGGCCATGTGACCTCGCGCGGGATCGCCGGTGGTCACAAGCAGAAGTACCGCTTCATCGACTTCAAGCGTCGCAAGTGGGACATGCCGGCTACTGTCGAGCGTCTGGAATATGACCCCAACCGCACGGCCTTCATCGCCCTCGTCAAGTACGAAGACGGTGAGCAGACCTACATCATCGCCCCGCAGCGTCTCGCTGTTGGTGACGTGGTGGTCGCTGGTGAAAAGACCGACGTGAAGCCGGGCAACGCCATGCTGCTCAGCCAGATGCCGGTCGGCACAATCTGCCACAACGTGGAGATGAAGCCGGGCAAGGGCGGTCAGATCGCCCGTTCGGCCGGGACCTATGTCCAGGTCGTTGGCCGTGACCGCGGGATGGTGATCGTTCGCCTGAACTCGGGCGAGCAGCGCTACCTGCGCGGTGACTGCATGGGCACGGTTGGCGCGGTCTCGAACCCCGACAACCAGAACACCAACCTGGGCAAGGCCGGCCGTAATCGCTGGCTCGGCCGTCGTCCGCTGACCCGCGGCGTCGCCAAGAACCCGGTCGACCACCCGCACGGTGGTGGTGAAGGCCGCACCTCGGGTGGCCGTCATCCGGTTACCCCGTGGGGCAAGCCGACCAAGGGTGCTCGTACCCGCCATAACAAGCAGACGGACAAGATGATTATCCGTTCGCGTCACGCCAAGAAGAAGAGGTAAGCCACCATGGCACGCTCCGTCTGGAAAGGCCCCTTCGTCGACCTGCACCTGCTGAAGAAGGCGGAAGCCCAGCAGGAAGCCGGCACTCGCGCCGCACCGATCAAGACCTGGTCGCGTCGTTCGACGATCCTGCCGCAGTTCGTCGGCCTGACGTTCAACGTCTACAATGGCCACAAGTTCATCCCCGTCTCGGTCAACGAAGACATGGTCGGTCACAAGCTTGGTGAATTTGCGCCCACGCGCAGCTTCCCCGGCCACGCTGCCGACAAGAAGGGCAAGCGCTAATGGGCAAGCAAGCAGCTCCGCGCCGCGTTGGTGAAAAGGAAGCGCTCTCGGTCGGCACCACGATCCGTGGTTCGGCCCAGAAGCTCAACCTGGTCGCCGCCCTGATCCGCGGCAAGAAGGCCGAAGAGGCCATGAACATCCTCGCCTTCTCGACGAAGGCGATGGCGGTCGACGCCCGCAAGGTCCTCGCTTCGGCGATCGCCAACGCGGAAAACAACCACAACCTCGACGTTGACGCGTTGGTCGTGGCTGAAGCCAGCGTTGGCAAGTCGGTCACCATGAAGCGGTTCCACACCCGTGGCCGCGGCAAGTCGACCCGCATCCTGAAGCCGTTCTCGCGGCTGCGGATCGTGGTCCGTGAAGTTGAGGAGGCCTGATCATGGGTCACAAGAGCAACCCGATCGGCCTGCGTCTGCAGATCAACCGTACCTGGGACAGCCGCTGGTACGCCGAAGGCAAGAACTATGCGCAGATGCTTGAGGAAGATCTCAAGATGCGCAAGTTCATCATGGAAACGCTGCCCCAGGCCGCGATCTCCAAGGTGGTCATCGAGCGTCCGGCCAAGCTGTGCCGCGTGTCGATCTATGCCGCCCGTCCGGGCGTCATCATCGGCAAGAAGGGCGCCGACATCGAAAAGCTGCGCTCGCAGCTCGCCGCGATGACCTCGAGCGACGTCAAGCTGAACATCGTCGAAATCCGCAAGCCGGAAATCGATTCGAAGCTTGTTGCCCAGGGCATTGCCGATCAGCTGATCCGCCGTGTGGCTTTCCGCCGTGCGATGAAGCGGGCCGTGCAGTCGGCGCTGCGTCTCGGTGCCGAAGGCATCAAGATCACCTGCTCGGGCCGTCTGGGCGGGGCTGAAATCGCCCGCGTCGAATGGTACCGCGAAGGCCGTGTGCCGCTGCACACCCTGCGCGCCAACATCGACTACGCCGAAGCCGAAGCGCTGACCGCCTATGGGATCATCGGCATCAAGTGCTGGATCTTCAAGGGTGAGATCCTCGGTCACGATCCGATGGCCCAGGACCGCCTGATGATGGAGGCTCAGACCTCCGGCGTGCGCCCGGCGCGCGATGACCGCAGGAACTAAGTCATGCTGCAACCTAAGAAAACCAAGTTCCGCAAGGCCTTCAAGGGCCGGATCAAGGGCGACGCCAAGGGCGGTACCGACCTGAACTTCGGGTCCTATGGCCTCAAGGCGCTTGAGCCGGAGCGGATCACCGCTCGTCAGATCGAAGCGGCTCGTCGTGCGATCACGCGTCACATCAAGCGTCAGGGGCGCCTGTGGATCCGTGTTTTCCCGGACGTGCCGGTGTCGAAGAAGCCGGCCGAAGTCCGTCAGGGTAAGGGCAAGGGTTCGATCGAATACTGGGCAGCGCGGGTGAAGCCCGGCCGCATCCTGTTCGAACTGGACGGCGTTGCCGGCCCGCTGGCCGCCGAAGCCTTCAGCCGCGCTGCGATGAAGCTGCCGATCAAGACCAAGGTTGTCGCCCGCCTGGGTGACACCTCGCACCTGGGAGGTGAATGATGGCCAAGGTTGAAGACCTCCGCGCCAAGACCGAGGATCAGCTGACCGCTGACCTGGCCGAACTGAAGCGGGAAGCGTTCAATCTGCGCTTCCAGGCCGCGACGAACCAGCTGGAGCGCCCGGCGCGCATCAAGGAAGTGCGCCGCGACATCGCCCGCATCAAGACGTTGCAGGGCGAACGCGCCCGCGCAGCGAAGTAAGGAGCCCACAGATGCCCAAGCGTATCCTGATCGGGACTGTGGTTTCCGACAAGACCGACAAGACCGTGGTCGTGAAGGTCGAGCGTAAGGTGAAGCACCCGCTCTACGGGAAGATCATCCGTCGTTCGAAGAAGTATCACGCCCACGACGAAGACAACGCCTTCAAGACCGGTGAAACGGTGCGGATCGAAGAGACTGCCCCGATTTCGAAGCTCAAGACCTGGAAGGTCATCGAGCGGGTCCAGGCCGGCAAGACCGCTGCGGTCGAAGCTGACGTCTAAGTCGACACCCAATTTGGAACTGCCGGACTGGTTCCGGCAAGCCAGTGAGAAGGAACCGGATCTATGATCCAGATGCAATCAAACCTCGACGTCGCTGACAACAGCGGCGCGAAGCGCGTCCAGTGCATCAAGGTGCTGGGCGGCTCCAAGCGCCGCACTGCCGGCGTGGGCGACATCATCGTGGTGTCGGTCAAGGAAGCACAGCCCCGCACTAAGGTGAAGAAGGGCGACGTGCACCGCGCCGTCATCGTTCGCACCCGCAAGGACGTGCGCCGCGCTGACGGCAGCGTGATCCGTTTCGACAGCAATGCTGCCGTGCTGATCAACAAGAACGCCGAGCCCATCGGCACCCGCATCTTCGGCCCCGTGGTCCGCGAACTGCGCGGCAAGGGCTACATGAAGATCATCAGCCTTGCGCCGGAGGTCCTCTAAATGTCCGCTGCCAAGATCAAGAAGGGTGACAACGTCGTTATCCGCTCGGGCAAGGACAAGGGCCGCACCGGTACTGTCCTTCAGGTCATGCCGAAGGAAGGCAAGGTCCTGGTCCAGGGCGTGAACGTGGCCGTGCGTCACCGCAAGCCGAGCCAGGCGAACCCGCAGGGTGGCATCGATCGCCGCGAAGCGCCGCTCGCGATCTCGAAGGTCGGCCTGGTCGATCCGAAGACCGGCAAGGCGACCCGCGTGCGCTTTGAAGACAAGGACGGCAAGAAGGTCCGCGTGGCCGTGAAGTCCGGGGAGACCATCAATGGCTGATAAATACGTGCCCCGTCTTCGCAAGAAGTACGACGAGCAGATCGCCAAGGCGATGACCGAGAAGTTCGGTTATGCCAACGTGATGGAAGTTCCGAAGATCGAGAAGATCACGCTCAACATGGGCGTTGGCGAAGGCAGCCAGGACAAGAAGAAGGTCCAGACCGCCGCCGCCGAAATGGAACTGATCGCTGGCCAGAAGCCGGTGATCACCAAGGCGAAGAAGTCGATCGCGCAGTTCAAGCTGCGTGAAGGCATGCCGATCGGTTGCAAGGTTACCCTGCGCCGTGAACGCATGTACGAATTCCTCGACCGCCTGATCACCGTGGCAATGCCCCGCATCCGCGACTTCCGTGGCCTCAATGCGAAGTCGTTCGACGGCCGCGGCAACTATGCCATGGGCCTGAAGGAGCAGATCATCTTCCCAGAGATCAGCTACGACCAGATCGAGAAGGTGCGTGGGATGGACATCATTGTCACCACCACTGCCAAGACCGACGACGAAGCGCGCGAGCTGCTGCGTCTGTTTGGTTTCCCGTTCCCGGCGGAAGCCGAAGCTGCGCAAGCGGCCTGAGATAAAGAGAGCTTAAGTCCATGGCGAAACTGAGTTCCGTGAACAAGAACGAGCGCCGCAAGCAGCTCGTGAAGAAGTATGCGGCCAAGTATGCTGCCCTCAAGGCGCAGGCTGACGACAAGTCGCTCGATGAAACCGAGCGTCTGATCGCCCGTCTGAAGCTGGCGGAAATCCCACGCAACGGCAACCCGACCCGGGTTCGCAACCGCTGCGCCACCACCGGCCGCCCGCGCGGCTACTATCGCAAGTTCGGCCTTTGCCGCATTGAGCTGCGTGATCTTGCCAACAAGGGCATGATCCCGGGCGTGACAAAGTCGAGCTGGTAAGGATCAAGCGATGGCACTGACCGATCCCCTGGGTGATATGCTCACCCGTATCCGTAACGGCCAGCGTGCGAAGAAGGACTCCGTCCTTTCGCCGGCTTCGAAGCTGCGCGCCCGCGTGCTCGAAGTCCTGCAGCGCGAAGGCTATATCCGTGGCTACTCGGAGGACGCTACTGGCGCCCACCCGCAGCTGCGCATCGAACTGAAGTACTTCGAAGGCGAACCGGCGATCAAGCACGTCGCTCGCGTCTCGAAGCCGGGCCGCCGGGTCTACTCGGGCAGCAAGGAGCTGCCGGTGATCCGCAACGGTCTTGGCATCACCATCGTCTCGACGCCGCGTGGCGTGCTCTCGGATGCCGAAGCGCGCGCTCACAACGTCGGCGGCGAAGTGCTGGCGGAGGTGTTCTGATGAGCCGCATCGGTAAGCGTCCGGTGTCGATCCCGAGCGGCGTCACCGCCGAAATCGCGAACGGCACCCTCACCGTGAAGGGCCCCAAGGGCACCCTTACGCTGGGTCTGCGCGACGAGATTGCCTACAAGGTCGACGGTGACAGCATCTCGGTGCTGCCGGCCAACGACAGCAAGCAGGCTCGCGCCTTCTGGGGCATGCAGCGCACTCTCGTTGACAACCTCGTCACCGGGGTCACCCAGGGTTACACCAAGGTCCTCGAGATCACCGGTGTCGGCTACCGCGCCAATGCTCAGGGCAAGAACCTGAAGCTGCAGCTCGGCTACAGCCACGACGTCGATTTCCCGGTGCCGGAAGGCATCGAGATCAAGACGCCGGATAACACCACGATCGAGATCTCCGGGATCGACAAGCAGAAGGTCGGCCAGGTTGCGGCCGAGATCCGTCGCTGGCGCAAGCCTGAACCCTACAAGGGCAAGGGCATCAAGTACCGCGGCGAGTTCATCTTCCGCAAGGAAGGGAAGAAGAAGTAATGGCCAAGCTTTCCCTGTTCGAGCGCCGTCGTCGGCGCGTTCGCACCGCGCTCAAGGCGCGCGCCGGTGGCCGTCCGCGGCTTTCGGTGCACCGTTCGGGTCGCCACATCTACGCCCAGATCATCGACGATGCCGCCGGCCGCACGCTGGCTGCCGCATCGACCCTGGGCTGCAAGGGCGGTTCCAACGTCGATGCTGCCGCCAAGGTCGGTTCGACCCTGGCCGAAGCTGCCAAGAAGGCCGGCGTCACCTCCGTCGTGTTCGATCGCGGCGGCTACCTGTTCCATGGCCGCGTCAAGGCGCTGGCTGATGCCGCCCGTGAAGGCGGGCTGGAGTTCTGACAATGGCTGACGAAAACAACACCAACGAAGCCGAAGCTCCGATCGCGGCCACCGAAGTTCCGGGTGCCGACACTGGCGGCGAAGCCCGTGAAGCTCGCGGCCGTGGCCGTGGCCGTGGCGGCAACGATCGCGGCGGTGACCGTGGCGGTCGTGGCCGTGGCCGTGACGATCGTCGTGGCCGTGGCGGAGACGATGACGGCGGTGAAGAGCTGATCGAGAAGCTGGTCCACATCAACCGCGTCTCGAAGACCGTCAAGGGCGGCAAGCGCTTTGGTTTCGCCGCGCTGGTCGTGGTGGGCGATGGCAAGGGCCGCGTTGGCTTCGGTCATGGCAAGGCGCGCGAAGTGCCGGAAGCCATCACCAAGGCGACCGCTTCGGCCAAGAAGAAGATGGTTCGCGTTCCGCTCAAGGAAGGCCGCACCCTGCATCACGACGGCAAGGGCCGGTTCGGTGCGGGCAAGGTGAACCTGCGCTCGGCTCCGGCCGGGACCGGGATCATCGCCGGTGGCCCGATGCGCGCCGTCTTCGAAAGCCTGGGCGTGGCCGACGTGGTGACCAAGTCGGTCGGCACCTCGAACCCCTACAACATGATCCGCGCCACCTTCGACGCTCTGGTTAGCCAGACTTCGCCGAAGTCGGTCGCCCAGCGTCGCGGCAAGAAGGTTGCCGACCTGCTGGGTCGCGGCGGTGCGAGCGCAGCCGAGGCGGAAGCCGAAGCTGCCGCGATCACGGAGTAAGCTGACATGGCGAAGATCAAGATCAAGCAGATCGGTTCGCCGATCCGTCGTCCGGAAAGCCAGAAGAAGATTCTGGTCGGCCTGGGCCTGGGCAAGATGCACCGCGTGGTGGAGTTGGAAGATACTCCCGAAGTGCGCGGCGCGATCGCCAAGCTGCCGCATATGGTGGCAGTGGTCGATTGACCAATTCGACATCCCGGCTTCGGCCGGGATGTTTCTTTCAGCGCGACTAAAGCGAAAGCGAGTGCAACGACATGAAACTCAACGAAATCTCTGACAACAAGGGCGCCCGCAAGAGCCGGATGCGCGTCGGCCGTGGTATCGGTTCGGGCAAGGGCAAGACTGCTGGCCGCGGCCAGAAGGGTGCCAAGGCTCGTTCGGGCGTCTCGGTGAACGGCTTCGAAGGCGGCCAGATGCCGCTGCACATGCGGATCCCGAAGCGCGGCTTCAACAACATCTTCGCCAAGGACTATGCCGAAGTGAACCTGGGCCTGATCCAGAAGTTCATCGACGCCGGCAAGCTCGACATCAAGGCCGTGATTGATCACGCCGCGCTGAAGGCCGCCGGTTTGGCCCGTGGCGGCAAGGATGGCGTGCGCCTGCTCGGCAAGGGTGAGTTCACCGCCAAGGTCAAGTTTGCCGTTACCGGTGCCAGCAAGGGTGCCGTGGCCGCAGTCGAAAAGGCTGGCGGGTCGGTTGAACTGCCGGCTGAACAGCCGAGCGAGCACGAGAAGAAGACTGCTCGCCGCGAAGCCAACAAGGCTGCGAAGTAATTCGAATCCATCCCCGCCGGTCAGGCGGGGATGGATTTGTTTGCAGGGTTTGGACTTCGCCGCATGCTCCCTATATGGGGCTGATCAGCGGTCCGGGGCGGACCCAAAGCAAGGTTCACTTACCCGATGGCTTCACGTGCCGATAACGTTGCGAGCAATCTTAATCTCGCGAATTTCTCCAAGGCGACCGAGCTGAAGAACCGCATCTGGTTCACGCTTGGTGCCCTGATTGTCTTCCGCTTCCTGAGCTTCGTGCCGCTCCCCGGGGTCAACCCGCTGGTGCTCGAGCAGCTCTATGCCCAGACGCGCGGCGGCATTCTCGATATCTTCAACACCTTCTCGGGCGGCAGCCTTGAGCGCATGAGCCTCATCGCGCTGGGCATCATGCCCTACATCACGGCCTCGATCGTGGTGCAGCTCGCAGCTTCGCTTCATCCCTCGCTGATGGCGCTGAAGAAGGAAGGCGAAAGCGGCCGCAAGAAGCTCAACCAATACACCCGCTACGGCACCGTGCTGCTGACGGCGGTGCAGGGCTGGTTCATTGCTTCGGGCCTTGAAGCCTATGGCGCCTCAAGCGGTCTCCAGGC
>JAJTFU010000047.1 GCA_021299075.1 Novosphingobium sp.
CGCCGTTCTCTGGCCCGATCAGGTTCTCGGCAGGGACCTCGACATCGTCGAAATGGATCGTCGCGGTGTCGCTGGCATGCCAGCCCATCTTGGCCAGCCGGGTGCGGCTGACGCCGGGCCGATCAGTCTCGACCAGCAGCAGCGAGACGCCGCCGATCCCCGGTCCGCCGGTGCGCACTGCCAGCGTGATGTAGTCCGCCCGCACGCCGGAGGTGATCAGCGTCTTGGCACCGTTGACGATGTAGCTCGCCCCCTTGCGCTCGGCGCGGGTCTTGAGGTTGGCAACGTCCGAGCCGCCGCCCGGTTCGGTAATGCCCAGGCAGATGATCTTCTCGCCCGCCAGCACTTCCGGCGCGATCCGGCGCTTCAGCTCTTCGCTGCCCATGGCCAGGATCGGCGGCAGGCCGATCCCATGCGTCATCAGCGAGGCGCAGATCCCGCCCGCCCCGGGCCGGGCCAGTTCCTCGGTCTGGACCATGCCGTGGAACAGGTTGAAGGCCGTGCCGGTGCCGCCGAACTCCTCGGGGTAATTGAGGCCCAGCACACCGGCCGCAGCCGCCTTGCGGTGCAGCTCGCGCGGGAGCTGGCCGGCGGCCTCCCATTCATCGACGTAGGGCGTGATTTCCTTGGCGACGAAAGCCCGGACCGTGGCGCAGACTGCCTCGTGGCTTTCGTCGTAATGCGGGGAGCGCGAACGCCATTGATCGAACAGCGGTGTTTCCATGGCGTTATCCTCCTCATGCCCGTTTCCGTCACCCCGGGCTCGACCCGGGGTCCCGCTTTATCCGGCGACGATGGGTCAGAACGCTTGGCAGCGCAAGGCAGCGTCACCCCGGATCAAGTCCGGGGTGACGGCTGAGCTGTAACTGGAAACCTAAAGCTTCGGCAGGGTCACCCCGCGCTGGCCCATGTACTTGCCGCTGCGGTCAGCATAGCTCGTCTCGCAGGGCTGGTCGCCCTTGAGGAACAGGAACTGGCAGGCGCCTTCGTTGGCATAGATCTTGGCCGGCAACGGCGTGGTGTTGGAAAATTCCAGCGTCACGTGCCCTTCCCATTCGGGTTCTAGTGGGGTGACGTTGACGATGATCCCGCAGCGGGCATAGGTGCTCTTGCCCAGGCAGATCACCAGCACATCACGCGGGATGCGGAAGTATTCGACTGTGCGGGCCAGCGCGAACGAGTTCGGCGGGATAATGCAGCAGTCGGTCTTCATGTCGACAAAGCTGTTCTCGGCAAAGTTCTTGGGATCGACCACGGCCGAATGGACGTTGGTGAACACCTTGAACTCGTCCGCCACCCGCGCGTCATAGCCATAGGACGACAGGCCATAGGAAATGCACCCATCGCGCTTCTGATGCTCGACGAACGGCTCGATCATGCCCGAACGATGGGCTTCGCCGCGGATCCACTTGTCGGAAAGAATCGCCATGGCAGCGTGATTGCCGAACCACGCCGCCGCTTCAAGTGTCACACCCCGTGATAGTCCCGATACCAGCGCACAAAGCTGGGGACACCCACCTCGATGCTGGTGGTCGGCGCATAGCCCAGGTCACCGCTGATCGCCGAAACGTCGGCAAAGGTGGCGGGGACATCGCCGGCCTGCATCGGCTGGAAATCGATGACGGCTTGTCTGCCGCAGCATTCCTCGAGCAGGCCCACGACTTTCATCAGGTGTTCGCTGCGGCTGTTGCCGATGTTGTAGAGCCGGTGCGGCTTGGTGCTGCCGCCGGCCTTTTCCGTGCCGTCGTCGGGCGGCGGATTGTCGAGGCAGGCGACCACGCCGGCGACGATATCGGCGACATAGGTGAAGTCGCGGTGCATCTCGCCATTGTTGAAGACCGGGATCGGGGTGCCGGCCAGGATCTTCTGCGTGAACATCCACATCATCATGTCGGGCCGGCCCCAGGGGCCATAGACGGTGAAGAAGCGCAGGCCGGTTAGCGGCAGGCGGTAGAGGTGGGCGTAGCTTTCGCTGATCAGCTCATCCGCGCGCTTGGTGGCGGCATAGAGCGAGACCGGGTGATCGGTCCGGTCCTCGACCGCGAAGGGTAGCTTGGTATTGCCGCCATAGACCGAGCTCGAGCTGGCATAGACCATATGCTCCAGCTGACGATGGCGCGCGACTTCGAGCAGGTTGAGGTGGCCGACCAGGTTGGACTGGACATAGGCATGGGGGTTCTCGATCGAATAGCGTACCCCGGCCTGGGCACCCAGGTGAACCACGCGGCCGATCTGCTCCCCAGCCAGCGCGGCGTTGAGCGCAGCCATGTCGGCAAAGTCGACCTGGTGAAAGGTGAAGCGATCCGCCGCCTCGGCGGCCAGCGCCGCCAGCCGGTCACGCTTCAGGGCGACCGAGTAGTAATCGTTGAGGTTGTCGATGCCGACGACGCTGTCGCCCCGCGCCGTCAGCAGGCGGATCAGGTGAAAGCCAATGAAGCCGGCCGCGCCGGTAACGAGAATACGCATGAAGGCTCCCTAAGCTGCCGGGTCTTATTTCATGGTTAACTCTCGGATGGTAGGGCCGGATGCGATGACCCAGCCTGCCAAGATCCTCGTCGTGTTCGGCACCCGTCCCGAAGCGATCAAGCTGTTCCCCGTGGTCCGCGCGCTGCAGGCCGACCCGCGCTTTACGCCGGTGGTCTGCGTTTCGGCGCAGCACCGCCAGATGCTGGACCAGGTGCTGGAAATCGCCGGGATCAAGCCCGATCACGATCTCAACCTGATGAAGCCCGACCAGACGCTCGACGGCCTGACCGCCGCGCTGCTGACCGAGCTGGGCAAGGTGATGGATATCGAGCAGCCAGCGCGCGTCATCGTCCAGGGCGATACGGCCACGGCCATGGCCGGGGCGCTGGCGGCATATTATCGAAAGATCCCGGTCGACCATGTCGAGGCCGGGCTACGTTCGGGCAATATCTATCACCCCTGGCCGGAAGAGGTGAACCGCAAGATCATCGGCACCATCGCCAGCCTGCACCTTGCGCCGACCCAGGTGGCGGCGGGCAAGTTGCTGGCCGAACAGGTCGATCCCGCACGGGTCCACGTGACCGGCAATACCGTGATCGACGCGCTGAAATGGGTCCAGACCCGGATCTTCGCCAAGCCTTCGCTGGCGGGTGACTTGGCCGATCTTGAAACCCTGTTCGCCGGTCGCCGGATCATCGGCGTGACCAGCCACCGCCGCGAGAACTTTGGCGACGGCATGGTCAATATCGCCGAGGCGATCCGCCGAATCGCGCAGCGCCAGGACGTCGCGGTGATCTTCCCGGTCCACCTCAACCCCAATGTCCGCGCGGTGATGAGCAAGGCGCTGGGCCTGCTTTCCAACGTCGCGCTGATCGAACCGCTCGACTATCCGCACTTCGTCCGGCTGCTGACCATTGCCGAGATCATGCTGACCGACAGCGGCGGGGTGCAGGAAGAAGCCCCGGCGCTGGGCAAGCCGGTCCTCGTCATGCGCGAGACAACCGAGCGGCCCGAGGGCGTGGCGGCCGGCACCGCCAAGCTGGTTGGCACCGATGTCACTCGTATCGTTACCGAAATCTTCACCTTGCTCGACGATAAGGCGGCCTACGAGGCCATGGCGCGGGCCCACAATCCCTTTGGGGACGGGCAGTCGGCGCGCCGTATCGTGGAGTTGATCGGGAATGAAATCGGACACTAAGCCCAGCGTTTGCGTAGTCGGCCTGGGCTATATCGGGCTTCCTACCGCCGCCATCGTGGCGCGCGCCGGGTGTCAGGTCCACGGCGTCGACGTGACGCAGTCTGTTGTCGATACGATCAGCCGCGGCGAAATCCATATCGAGGAAGTCGATCTCGACGGCCTGGTCCAGGGCGTGGTCGCGCGCGGCCTGCTCAAGGCTTCGACCGAAGTCGCCCCGGCCGATGTCTTCATCATTGCCGTACCGACGCCGTTCGATGCCAATCACGCGCCAGACATCGCCTATGTCCTCGCCGCCGGGGAGGCCGTCGCCAAGGTGCTCAAGAGCGGCGACACGGTGATCCTGGAATCGACCTCGCCAGTCGGCACGACCGAGGCGCTGCGTGATCTGATCGCGGCGCGCCGCCCGGACCTCAAGTGCCCGGGCCTGACCACCGACATTCCCGACCTTTCGATCTCCTACTGCCCCGAGCGGGTGCTGCCCGGCCGGATCCTGGAGGAGCTGACCAACAACGACCGCTCGATCGGCGGGATCACGCCGCGCTGCGCCCGCAAGGCGCTGAGCTTCTACAAGCTGTTCGTGCGCGGCGAATGCGTCGTCACCGACAGCCGCTCGGCCGAGATGACCAAGCTGGTCGAGAACGCCTATCGCGACGTCAACATCGCCTTTGCCAACGAGCTGTCGATCGTCGCCGACCAGATGGGGCTCGACGTGTGGGAGGTGATCCGCCTCGCCAACCGCCACCCGCGCGTCAACATCCTCCAGCCAGGACCGGGCGTCGGCGGGCACTGCATCGCGGTCGACCCCTGGTTCATCGTCCATGGCGCGCCCGAACACACCCCCCTAATCCGCACCGCGCGCGGGGTCAACGACGGCAAGATCCACCACGTGATCGCCCGCGCCGAAGCGCTGATCGCCGCCAATCCCACAGCGCGCGTTGCCTGCCTGGGCCTCGCCTTCAAGGCCAATATCGACGATTTCCGCGAAAGCCCGGCGCGGCTGGTGGCCGTAACGCTGGCCCGCAAGTTCGGCAGCCGCATCAAGGTGGTCGAACCCTATGCGGCCGCCCTCCCCAAGGAATTCGCCGGGACCGAGGCCGAGTTGATCGACCTCGACACCGCGCTTGAGCAGTCCGAAATCCTGCTGGTGCTGGTCGACCACGACCAGTTCAAGGCCGTGCCGCTGGCCGAGCGCTTCGACAAGCAAGTCTATGACACCCGCGGCATCTGGCTCGACCAGCCGCAGGCCGTGCTACCGGAAGCCGATGCGGAGCCGCTGCGCCGCGCGGGCTGATGCTGCGCTTGCCATAGCCTAGGGTGGCTGCCACGCTGCGGCGATGACCGCCCGCCCGCTTTGCCTCGCCCCGCTTGCCCTGCTGCTCGGCTGCGCGACCACGCCGCCTGATGGTCTGGCACTCAGTGCGCAAGACGCGTTCTGGCATGCGCTCTCCAGCCACTGCGGCAAGGCCTATACCGGGCGGCTGGTCAGCGACGAAGCCCCCGATGCCGAGATGCGCGGCAGGCAGATGGCAATGCATGTGCGCGAATGCTCCCCGCAGGAGATAAAGGTGCCGTTCCACATCGAACGTGCCGATGGTTTGTGGGATCGCAGCCGCACCTGGGTGTTTACCCGCACCGCCACTGGCTTGCGGCTGAAACACGATCACCGGCACGAAGACGGCACGCCCGACGTCATGACCATGTACGGCGGCGATACCGCCAGCCCGGGCACGGCCGCCGTGCAGGAGTTCCCGGTCGATGCCGAAAGCATCGC
Organism: Novosphingobium sp.; assembly: GCA_021299075.1. Classification (GTDB taxonomy): domain Bacteria; phylum Pseudomonadota; class Alphaproteobacteria; order Sphingomonadales; family Sphingomonadaceae; genus Novosphingobium. Next base: position 5,436 of record JAJTFU010000047.1, read on the forward strand.
CCTGTTCCAGCGCGAGGGCCGATCGGTTTCCATCACCAACGTCTGGCGGGTCGAAGTCGACTGGCTGGGCACTGGCCCCGCGCGCTTCGTCTATCAACTACAGCGCAAGGCCCCCAATGCCCGCAATTTCCGGGTCGAGTTTGATCTGGGCCGGCAGATCACCCCGCCGCCCCCGCCCTGGGGGCACGCAGCCTTGCCGGGCAGGCCCTAGTCCCCGCCGCCATCTCCGCCGCCGTCGCTGTCACCGGAATCGTCATCGCTGCGCTCGCGGCCAGTCGTGCCGGTGGAGGTCATTGCCGTATCGCCCCCGCCCTTGTCGTTCTTGCGGCGGTTGCTGAGGATCGCCGGCATTACGGCGATGAAGACGACCAGGATGGCGATCCAGAAGGCATAGTTCATCGCGTTTGCTCCCAAGGCACGGTGCGGCAGGCAGCTTAGCTTGGCGACAGCCGGCGGCAAGGGTGATAGCCTGGCGGCATGAGCCTGCTGCGCCGGACCCTGATCCACGCCCTGATCTACCTGGCGGCGATCTTTGCGCTGGGGTTTGTCCTGGGCACGATCCGCACGCTGTGGCTGGCCCCGGCGGTCGGGCACCTGGCGGCGGTGGCGCTGGAGCTGCCGGTGATGCTGGGGGCAAGCTGGTGGCTGGCCCGGCAGCTGGCTGCGCGCCGCCCCCTGCCGAGCCGCAGCGCGGCGCTGGCGGCGGGCGCCTTGGCCTTTGCCCTGCTGATGGCGCTCGAACTGGCGCTGGGCGTAACCCTGTTCGGGCAAGGCGCGGGTGAGTGGCTGGCGGCCCTGGCCACGCCGCCGGGGGCGCTGGGGCTGGCCGGGCAAGCGCTGTTCGCGCTGCTGCCGGCGCTGGCCTGGCGGCGCTAGCGGCGCTCTACCTTCAGCACGGCGCGCATCGGCAGGTCCGCATAGCAATGCGGGAACAGCGCGCCGCCGCGTGACACTTCCCAGCGGATCGCCTCACCCAGCAGGTCCAGGTCAACCTCGGCGATCACCAAGCCTTGCTGCCCGGCAAAATGCTTGTCGAGCGTGCCCTGCAGCTGATCCGCCGCAGAGAGGTGGATATAGCCATCGGCCAGATCGACCGGCGCGCCGCGGAACGTGCCGTCGGCCTCGAACTGGGCCCATTGCTCGGCCGTGAAGATCTTGAAGGCGGTGCCGGGATGCGCGGTTTCCATGCGCCGCCCCTAACCGATCAGCCGCCCAGCTGCCAGCCCAGCAGCGCGCCCAGCCCCAGCACCTGGACCACTGCGATGGTGTGGAGCTGGTTGGAGAAAGGCTGCTTGCAGGTCTTGTGGCGAAACAGCTCGCGGCCGGCATAGGCACCCGGCGTGCCGCCGAGGAAGGCCCACATCAGCAAGGCCGATTCCGAAATCCGCCAAGCCTTTGCCTCGGCCAGAATCTTGTCGAGGCCAAAGGCCAGGAAGGCGATCAGGTTGATCCCGATCAGGCCGAAGGCCAGGGCAAGCGGAAGGGTCATGCCGCCGCTTGTGATGGAAAATGCTCAAGAAAATGTGAGCAAGCGCTCCCGGGGAGGAGTTCGGCGGACCGGCGGTTTGGGCCGCCGGCCCGCCAGCCAGCGCCTACTTGGCCGCGGGGGGTGGTGCGGTCTCGGCAGGGCTGGCTGCTTCGGCCGGCGCAGAGGTGGCGCTGGAAGCGGGCAGGTTCACATCGACCGCCGGTTCGGTCGGGTTCTCGGCGACCCATTCGCTGCTGGGGGCGGTCGGCTCGGCGCTGGTGGCCTGCTCCTCGGCGGGCTTGCTGCAACCGCCCAGCGCCAGCAGCGCGGCGGCGGTCATGCCAGTGAAGAGCGGGGCGAATCGAATGCGGGTCATGGCTGGTACTCCTGCCGGTTGAACAGGAGCAGATTCGCGCAAGGCGCGGCGGCCGTCTGTGATCAGGATCAAGTTTCGCGGGCAAACGCGTGCCCCCCGCTGGCCAGCGGGAGCACGCGTTCGCGCAGGGCCGGTTACAGCCCCTGGGTCAGGAACACGCGGTAGTCGGCGCCCTGGAAGCGGTGCTTGCGGGCGTCCTGATAGGCGGGCGAATTGTACCAGGCGCGGGCCGCGTCCATGTCGGGGAATTCGACGATCACGCTGCCCAGCGCCTCGGGCCCTTCCAGCGTTTCGATCGCGCCATAGAACACCAGCGGCTTGCCCGGATGGCCGCCCAGCGACTGGCCGGCCTTGGGCCCATATTCGGCCATGGCGGCCGCGTCGTGCTCGCGTTCCTTGATGAAGACGATGTAGGCGGCCATGCGGGGTAATCCTTTCCTGTTGTCGGGCCGGATCATGACGAAATGGCGCCGCGGCGCAAGTGCGGGCAGGCGGCGTGGCGGAAAAGGCGGACGCCTCGCCATCATCCCCACCCCTAGCCGTCATCCCCGCGCAGGCGGGGATCCAGTGCCGGCTAACCCTGGGTTCCCGCCTGCGCGGGAATGACGGAGGTGAGTGCGAGGTGGGCTGGGAGTTTGGTGTATTTAGTAAATTGGCACCGTAATTCCGGGAATGGAACGAGGTGGGAATTTTTAGCACTGTCACCGTAATACATTGCAGATCAGACTTTAGCTTGAACAGTATCCGCCCCGGCACCTATAAGTTCGGGCCATGAAGCGCTGGCGAAGTCCCTTCAGGAAACAGGACAAGCTGAAACTGCTGCGTTTCGACACGAAGCCTCGCCCGCGTACCAAACGCCAGAAGCGGAACGACCGGCTTTGGTACTTGCTACCGGTCCTGGTCCCCGCCTTGGCATTTGGTGGAACCTGGTGGTGGTATACCCGTGGCACCGAGAGCAGCCCGACTGCCAAGGTTGCCAGCCTCCTCACCATGCCGGTGGCAGAGGACAAGGAATCCGCCCAGTTTTCGCGCTGCGATGGCCCAGTCCGAATCAACTGCGTCGTCGATGGCGACACGATCTGGTATCGCGGCGAGAAGATCAGGATTGCCGACATCAACACGCCGGAAGTGAGCGAGCCGGAATGCGCCAGCGAAGCGGAACTAGGCGAAAAGGCTACGAAACGGCTGACCGCGCTGCTGAACCAAGGGAAGTTCAGCCTTGAACCCACCGACCGCACTCACGACGATTACGGTCGCAGCCTTTATGTCATTACCCGCAACGGCGAGAGCCTTGGCGATGTGCTGGTTGAGGAAGGCTTAGCCGAGGAATGGCAGGGTTCCCGCCGGTCGTGGTGTTGACGACTAGGCCAGCCAGCACCCGGTCCGCCATTTAGAATGGAAACGGGTCTTCGATATGCTCAATAATCTCCAAGTAGAGATCCTTCGGAATCGCATCGATATGGTCGGTCAGAAGTGATTGGAAAAATGCCTCTACATCACTGTCCTTGGAAATAGTATTTATATCCCAATTGTTTATTAAATCATTGAACAAGGCAATCGCTTCATCCCCTGATATATCGGATGTGTGTGTAGAAAGTTCGGCGATAGCATCATGAGTTTTTTGCCAAGATTTCGAGTGAACCAGTGCTTTTATCGCAAGGGTCTTCGCCGCATCGGTGGAGAGTGCAATTTCTGGGAATTGCGCTTTAACGAAAGACTTCAAGCTACTATACAAAAAAATTTCGAATTCTTTTTTGATATCCATTCATTGCTGAGAAAACTGTTTGGAATGTTATCACCAAAAGGGGATGCAAAATCTTTGCCTCTAGAAACAAGATGAAGATCCGTTTTATCAGGTACGTTTTCGAGCAACATCTCCCAGTTATTGCGATCGCCAAGACTTCCGTCCTTGCCTGGCGGACTCCCTGCATCACGTCGCGTCTTTGCTTTTTTTGGCCGCTTCGGATACTGAGGTGACGCCTGCGAGCTTTCGGATTTCCTTAAAAAGGTTGTCCGCTGCGAGTTCCTGCTGCTCTATTTCAGCTTGAACCTTCTTGACCATTTTGGCTCTGGTCGACTGAACTTACTTCAACAAATCTCGGCAGGCTAAGGCCTGTCTGGAATTTTTTGAGATTACCTAGGGATTCGAATATCTTTTTACCTCTGTTCCTATAAACTCTTGATTCACGGTAGCGGAAAAATAAATCTTTAGTTCTTTTGCTTTTATTAAAGCATTCAATCCGTTAAGTTCGGATATGTTGTCATCAGTGTAAGCATACAGGCTCAAAAATATATTTGTGTCCACAAAAGCGTGAATCATATTGATTGATCCTGTGAATAGTCGGTTACTTCAAGGCGCCAAAAAGCCCCCGCGAAACCTGTTGGTTCCACGGAGGCTATTTGATTACAGCAATGCTATCAAGCGGTTATTATTCCGCCGCCTGAACCCCATTAGCCCCAAACATATCCGGCTCGCTCGCCGCGCCAGCCTCGTTCGCTGCTTCGCCAACAGCCTTGGCGCTGCGGCGGCTGTCGAAGTTGCTCCAGACGGCCTGCCAGTCGCCGCGGGTGGCGCCCTTCGAGTATTCGGTCGCGCGGGTTTCGAAGAAGTTAGCGTGTTCCACGCCGTTGAGCAGCGGGGCGAGCCAGGGGAGCGGGTGGTCTTCGACCATGTAGATCGCCGGCAGGCCGAGCTGGCCCAGGCGCCAATCGGCGATGTAGCGGATGTAGCGCTTGATTTCCTTGGGGCTCATGCCGGGGACCGGGCCCTGTTCGAAGGCCAAGTCGATGAAGGCGTCTTCCAGCCGCACGGTCTTCTGGCAGCAATCGATGATGTCTTCCTTGACCGCCTTGGTCAGGCAGTTCCGTTCCTTGGTGAAGGCGTGGAACAGCTTGACGATGCCTTCGCAGTGCAGGCTTTCATCGCGCACCGACCACGAGACGATCTGGCCCATGCCCTTCATCTTGTTGAAGCGCGGGAAGTTCATCAGCATGGCGAAGGAGGCGAAGAGCTGGAGCCCTTCGGTGAAGCCGCCGAACATCGCCAGGGTGCGGGCGATATCCTCGTCCGTATCGACCCCGAAGGTGTGCAGGTAATCGTGCTTGGCCTTCATCTCCTCGTACTCAAGGAACATGCCGTATTCCGCCTCGGGCATGCCAATGGTGTCGAGCAGGTGGCTGTAGGCCGCGATGTGGACCGTCTCCATGTTGGAGAAGGCCGCCAGCATCATCTTGATCTCGGTCGGCTTGAACACGCGGGCGTACTTGTCGTGGTAGCAATCCTGCACCTCGACATCGGCCTGGGTGAAGAAGCGGAAGATCTGGGTGAGCAGGTTGCGCTCTGACTCAGAGATCTTCTGCGCCCAATCGCGGCAGTCTTCGCCCAGCGGCACTTCTTCCGGCATCCAGTGGATCTGCTGCTGCCGCTTCCAGAACTCATAGGCCCAGGGATATTCGAAGGGCTTGTAGGTCTTGCGGGCTTCAAGAAGGGGCATCTTACGACTCCGGATGAGCGAACAGGTTATAACACGAAACGGTTGCGGCGGCGCCTAGGGCGTGAGCTCCAGCGATTGCGCGCGGGTGAGGAGGACGGTGAGCACGATTGCCGCCAGCCCGAAAGCCAGCAGCATGGTCCCCGCGATCCCCCGCGCATAGCGGGCGGCATCGCCGGGCGCGGGCC
>JAJTFU010000214.1 GCA_021299075.1 Novosphingobium sp.
TCCGTTCCGTCACGTCGAGCATACCCTTCAATCGCGCGCACGGCTGGCACGGGCAGCCCTGAATAGGGAGTGAACCCGCGCGTTCAACCCGGTGGCTTGTGTCGGCCGCACGTTCGGGGCATGGCCGTGCCATGTCGGACACACTTCAACCCCTCCACCTGGGCCAGAACAGCGCGCTGCCGGCTTCGCCGGAAGCGGCCGTGCTGGACTATGTGCCCAACCCGCGCCCGAATGCGCTCTACCTCGCGCGCTTTGCCGCACCGGAGTTTACCTCGCTCTGCCCGGTTACCGGCCAGCCCGATTTCGCACACCTGGTGATCGACTATGCCCCGGGTCAGACGATCGTCGAATCGAAAAGCCTCAAGCTGTTCCTCGGAAGCTTCCGCAACCATGCGGGCTTTCACGAGGACGTGACCGTCGGCATCGGCCAGCGCCTGTTTGACGAGATGCAGCCGCGCTGGCTGCGGATCGGCGGTTACTGGTATCCGAGCGGCGGCATTCCGATCGACGTGTTCTGGCAAAGCGGGCCGCCGCCTGAAGGGCTGTGGGTGCCGGACCAGGGCGTCGCGGGTTATCGCGGGCGCGGCTAATCGGTCACACCTGAAACCAAAAAATCGCCGGAAAGCGCATTGTCGGTTCCGTACGGGAGCCGGCTGGACTAGGCGCGCGGCCAGTCCCAACCCCCTCCCAATCCAAGGACCACCATGATGCGCACCAAGCTGCTGCTCAGCCTCTCGGCGATCGCCGTTGCCGCCACTTCGGCCCCGGCCTTTGCCCAGGAATCGACCGACGAAACCCGTCTCGATGAAATCATCGTCACCGCCCAGCGCCGTGAGGAAAACCTCCAGGACGTGCCGGTTTCGGTCGCCACGCTCGGCGGTGAAACCCTGGCCGCCGTGAGCGGCGCCGGTGCCGACATCCGCGCGCTCTCGGGCCGCGTCCCCAGCCTGAACATCGAAAGCTCGTTCGGCCGCACCTTCCCGCGCTTCTACATCCGCGGCCTCGGCAACACCGACTTCGATCTCAACGCCTCGCAGCCGGTGAGCCTGGTCTATGACGATGTCGTGCTGGAGAACCCGATCCTGAAGGGCTTCCCGGTGTTCGACCTGGACCGCGTCGAAGTGCTGCGCGGGCCGCAGGGCACTCTGTTCGGCCGCAACACCCCGGCCGGGATCGTCAAGTTCGATACCGCCAAGCCGACCTCGAAGAACAACTACCTGAAGGCCAGCTACGGTAGCTTCAACACCATCAACGCCGAAGCCGGCGTGGGTGGCGAGCTGGGCAACGGCATCTCGGCCCGCCTCTCGGTGCTGTACCAGCGGCGCGATGACTGGGTCGACAACCTCGATGCCCCGGGCGAGAACAACCTGGAAGGCTTCGAAGACCTGGCCGCCCGCCTGCAGGTCCAGGCTGATCTGAGCGATGCCTTCACCGTCCGCGTCGTCGGCCAGATTCGCGATTTCGACGGCACCGCCCGCCTGTTCCGCGCCAATGCCTTTGCCAAGGGCAGCAACAAGCTGATCGGCCTCGGCGGCCCGACCACCGAGTTCAAGCGTGATCAGGTGCGCGCCGATGGCCTGAACTTCCAGCGCCTGCGCAACTACAATGTCGGCATGACCGCTGAATACGATGCCGGTCCGGTCACCGTGACCTCGGTCACCAGCTACTGGAACGGCAACCTCTACATCCGCGGCGATATCGATGGCGGCTTCGGCAACGCATTTGCGCCGACCATGGGCCCGGGCTTCATCCCGTTCTCGGCCCAGTCGCAGGACAACGTGCCCAGCCTCGACCAGTTCACCCAGGAACTGCGCTTTGCCAGCAACAACACCGGCGGCCTGGGTTACCAGTTCGGCCTGTTCTATCTGAATGAAAAGCTGGACATCGAAAGCTTTGACTTCGGCACGCCGACTTCCACCACCCCGGCCGCGATCGCCACCCAGCGCCAGGACAGCACCGCATGGGGCCTGTTCGGCTCGCTCTCTTATGAGTTCGAGAACGGCGGGAAGCTGCAGGGCGGCGTTCGCTATAATGACGACCAGCGCAAGATGGTCGCCGCCCGTCCGGTCGATACCCGCCCGGGCTTCCTTGGTTTCGGCGGCCCGGTGCCGACCGTCACCACCGAAGTGGGTGACAACGTGCTGACCTGGGACCTGGCGGCAACCTATCCGCTGAGCGACGACGTCAACCTCTTCGCCCGTGTCGCCAAGGGCTATCGCGCGCCGTCGATCCAGGCCCGCCTGGCTTTCGGTCGCACGCCTTCGGTCGCGCGGAGCGAAACCACGATGAGCTATGAAGCCGGTGTCAAGTCGACTCTGGCCGATGGCAAGCTGCGCTTCAACCTGACGGGCTTCTACTTCAGCACCGACGATCTGCAGCTGACTGCTGTGGGTGGGGTCTCGAACTTCACCACGCTGCTCAACGCCGCGAAGGTCGATGGTTACGGCTTCGAAGCCCGGCAACCAGCTGCCGCAGAGCCCGCGCTGGATCGCCAACTGGACGGCCGGTTACGCTGCCCCGGTGGGCAATGGCGAAGCCTATATCTTCACCGACTGGGCTTACCGGTCGAAGGTGCAGTTCTTCCTCTATGACTCGGTCGAATTCAGCGACGACAAGATGCTCGAAGGCGGCCTGCGTGTGGGTTACCGCACCGACAAGTTCGACATCGCGGCCTTCGCCCGCAACATCACCAACGATGTTTCGGCGGTCTCGGGGATCGACTTCAACAACCTGACCGCGATGGTCAACGAACCGCGCGTGTTCGGCGTGGAAGCCTCGATCAAGTTCTGATCGGGCTGACTGCCTACCTGAAAGGCCCCGCCGGAGCGATCCGGCGGGGCTTTTTCGTTCAGGCTTTCAGGATGGCGATGAGGGCATCGACATCGCCTCCATCCTGGTAAAGTGCAAAGCCGATCCGCAGCACATCGTCGCGCAGATCGGTGACCACACCCTTGCTATCGAGCATGGCGTAAAGCGCGGGTGCAGACTCACCCTTGAAGGCCAGGTAACGGGCGCGCGGATCGGAAATCAACGCAAGGCCGGGCAGCGGATCGGCGGCAAGGAAGCGCGCCTTCAGTCCATCGCAATGCGCGCTGATCGCAGTTGTTGTCAGCCCTTCGCGCGCCAGCATGCGTTGCGCCGCGTTGAAGCGATAGATGCCGGACGGGTCGAAGGTGCTGCCCAGGAAGCGGCGACCATCCGGTGCATAGCCGACGCCGCCTTGCTTGGCGGCGAGATCGTCAAAGGCGGCAAACCAGCCGGTATATTCCGGGCGCGGACCAAAGCCGGGCGGGGCGTGGAGGAAGCACACACCTTCGCCCGCCATGGCATATTTGTAGCCACCCGAAAGGTAGAAGACCCGATCGCCGATGCCCGACAGGTCGGTCGGCATGGCCATGAAGCCGTGATAGCCGTCGATCACGACCCACGGCCCGTCCGGGCGGGCGAGAGCGGCGAGGCGCTCGATCCCTTCCAGGACCTTACCGGCATTGAACTGGACCTGGCTGGCAAAGATCAGGTCGAACTGGCCGCTCTCCGCGGTCTGGATCACTTGATCGAGCGGCACAGTCGTCAGCTCGATCCGCCCTGCCTCGGCCCAGCGCAGCGACTGGCGGCGGAACGAGTGAAACTCCCCGTCGCTCGCCAGCACGCGCGGGCGATCCATCGGCAGGGCCGAGACGATCCGCACCAGCAATTCGTGCGTATTGGGGGCAAAGGCGATGGTTGCGGGATCGGGCAGGGCTAGCTCGGCGGCGATGTGGCGCTGGGCCTCGGGAATGACCTCGCCGAACACGCGGTCCCACTTGTGGTCGGCCAGGACTGCGGCGTCATTCCAGGCTTCAGCGTGCCCGTCCCAGCTCGCCTCGGGCCACAGATGGTGACTGTGCGCCGCGAAGTGCAGGCGGTCGGGGGCAGCGGCGAGAGCGCGGGTAAAGAGGTGCTTGTAGCTCACAAACTGGTCCTGAGCGTCCACAGTTCCGGAAAGGCGCGCTTGCCCAGGGTGGAGTGCAGATAGGCTGCGCCAGCCGTGCCGCCAGTACCGCGCTTGCCGCCGATCACGCGCTCGACGGTCAGGACGTGCTTGTGCCGCCAGGTCGCCATGGCATCGTCAAGGTCGACCAGCTTTTCGGCGAGCTGGTACAGCTCCCAATAGCGTTCGGTGTGGCGATAGACCTCCAGGAAGGCCGCCTCGACCGCTGCGTTTGCTTCATAAGGCTGCGTGACATCGCGCTTAAGGACTTCGTCGGGGATCGCCAGACCGGCCCGCGCCGCCGCCGCAATCGCGTCGTCCCACAGGCTCGGCGCCGTCAGTGCCGCTTCCATCGCCGCGCGGGCATCGGGGCGGTCCTCCTG
>JAJTFU010000048.1 GCA_021299075.1 Novosphingobium sp.
TTTCCGCCAGCGCATTGGCATTCCGGATGGTGCCGGGATTACCCAGCAGGGTGTTGGTCGCATTGCCGATGTGGGCGATGCAATCACCGGCCTGGCCGGGACTGCCATGCAGGTCATGGAGCCGCGCCTCAAGCGCAAAGCAATCGAGCAAGGCACGGTTGATGCCGCGCGCACCGTGATCGGCAAGGACGAGAACGGCAACTATGTCATGCCCGATGCGCCAAAGGGCGGCGGCGATGCCTATGTTGCAGCCTTCGATGCGGCTAAGCGCGATCAATACAAAGACCTGATTGTCTATGATGCACAGGTAGAGTTCAACAAGATCTATTCGGACCCGGCCAACATCGGCCTGACGCCGGAAGATCGCCGCAATCTTGCTGAGAACTATGTCTCGGGTGTGCTTGGCGCGGTTGATCCGTTTGTCGAAGCCGAGGTGATGGAGGCGCTTAACCGGGAGGTTCTTCAGCGCGACCTGGCTTCCAGCAACGCATGGCTCCGGCAAGAAACGGAACTGATGGAGCGCGGCTTTGCTGCCAAGGTTGAGAAGTCCTCAAGCGATGCGTTTGAAGCCTATACTATCGGCAGTGCGGCTGAAGGCGACCGGCTCAAGGGTGAAGCCAAAGCAGCAATGGAGCGGCTTGTCCAGCTACGGATGCGCACGCCGGAAGAACTGGCGGCACTGGAGGGCAGCTTTACCAGCATTGCAGCTGGCGGTGCCTTTATGAAGGAAGTCCGCGGCGACATGGGCGAAGGCACCCTGTTTGCCGATGATCTGCAAAAGCTAATGCTGATGCTCAACGAGAACGACAATCCAGACTGGACCGTGATCGTTGGCGGCAAGGAGTATAATGGCGAGAAGCTGCGCGCCCTGATCCCTGACAGCAAGGTGCGAACCATGTTGGAACAGAAGATTGGCCAGCGTGAAAGCATGGCTCGAGCGGAGGAGGCCGAGGACGAGAAGAAGAATGAGGCGTTCGATATCTTTGCCTCTGTGCCGCTGGGCGGTAACTTTGCTTATGGCGTAAGCGGCGAGGAGAAGGCTGGCGCCTGGCAGGCGTGGGCCGCAATGGAAGGCGTGGATCTCATGTCGCCGGAAGGTGTGGTCCGGGCTTACCACCGTTCGCCTGACCTGCCTGACGAAATGTATAAGCAGGCATTCAGCAACATGAGTGCGCGCACCGGTGCCGAGCTTTCGACCGTCTCGACGACGAGGTGGGTGTGCGCTGGGCCACGCTCAACCCGCAGGCACAAGACGCGATCCAGCTGGACGTTGCGCAGCAGGTGGCAATGGGCGTCGATATCGACACCGCCCGCAAGTCGGCCGGGGTGCGCTTCAAAGCGGGCTGGACACAGAGCCGCTACACGCTCGACAGTGCGCTCACCAATGCCCGCAAGGGTGGCGATGCCTGGATTGAGAAGGACCGAATGGTCCCGACTGTGCGCGACTGGAAGAACCCGAGCCAGCAGACGGATGCCTGGGTCGCTCCCTATGTTGGCGAGGCGATCAAGAATTGGGGTGGTCAGCAGTTGCCGGGGATGCCTGAGCAAAAGGACCTAATGCTTGGCAAGAACGTCTGGCTACAGCCGACCGGCCGCAAGAGTGGCGCTGGCGGCCAGCAGTATGCGATCATGTATTTCGATCCGGAGAAAGGCAACCCGCCGACCGTGTTCATGGACAAGCAGGGTATGCCGATCCAGCTTGAGTTTGGTCGGGCACAAGCCAAGCTGCAGCGCCAGGTCGATGCCCACTTCAAGAGCCGGGATGCCGCTAAGTGGCAACGTGATGAGCGCATCAAGAGCGCTGCGCCGCGCACTTACATGCCGGGAAGCGGGGGTGGGCTAGATCCATCTGTGGTGGGTGGATTACCTGCCAGTCTCAAAGCTGCTCGCGATGAAGCTGCTGCTGGCCCATTCAAGTTCAACGTCGATGTGCGCGACGTTGCACCGCCAGAGGCGCAGGGGCGCATACTGGGTGGCGCGGCCAACAACTGGCCGGGTGTCGCTCGGGCTATTGCTTCTGAGTTTGGGCTGCGGCCAGATCATGTGGCTACCGTCATTTCTTATGAAACGGGCGGCAAGTTTGATCCCGATGTGTGGGGCGGCAAGGACAACAATCATTTTGGCCTGATCCAGTTTGGCGGACCTGAGCGCGAGAAGCACTTAAAGCCCTTGCTCGGCGGCAAGCGTTATGAGGACGCCACTCCCCAGCAGTGGGCGCAGGCAATTGGCAGCTTCCTGCGCGAGCGCGGCTTCAAGCGCGGCATGAACATTCTTGATCTTTACTCGACGATCAATGCTGGATCGCCCGGTCGTTATGGGGCCAGTGACAACGGAGGCAAGGACACTGTGCGTAGCCATGTGCAACGGATGCTTCGTGACCACTTGCCTCAGGCCAAGCGGTGGCTGAGCCGTGGCTGAGGGTAAGCAAGACACGCCGCTCTACGTTGGCGACAATCTTCCTGTCGCGCCGCTCAACGCGCCCGACGATAGCTGGTCAACCTGGGGAAGCGCGCTGTGGGATGCGGTCACGCTGCAGCCGGTCTATCAGACTGCTGGGCGCACCTATGACATGCTGATGGCCGGCACTGATGGCGGCCGCTTCAACCCTTACGAGGGCGATTACCTCAAAGGCTACGAAGCCTACACCGACGAGTTTATCCATACCTATCACCGTGCCGAAGCCGATGCGATGAAGGCGCGGATCGACAAGAACAAGCAGCGCCGCGCCAACGTCGAGGCCAACCTGGGCTTTGGCGGCCTGATGCTGTCCGAGCTATTAAACCCGGTCAACGTGATCCCGCTGCCGGGTGTGATGGGCGCAGGCTTTGCCAAGGGCGTGCTTAAGGGTGGCGCCGGTTTTGGCGCAACGTTGACCGCCGAGGAGCTGCTGCGCCAACAGGTCGATCCTACGGCTACCGCCGAGGAAAGCTGGAACAATGTTCTTTATGGGACGCTATTTGGCGGCGTGCTGTCGGGCGCGGTCGGGGCTTATGGCCGGGCCAATGCGCGCGACCTGGGCGAACGCTTTGCCGCTGAGCTCAAGGTCATGGAGCGCGGCCCGCTGGGCCAGACTGCCAGCGATGCCGAGCCAATCATTCAGTCAGGCACGGGCTTTGTCGCGCGTCCAAGTGGCGATGCGGCGGTGGGCGTTGCGCCTGCTTATGGGCTGGAAAACCAGACCAAGATAACCCTGTGGGGGCGGCTCAAGAACCTGGGCGTGCGCGCGGTCGAGGACTTTGCCGATGCTGTGGCCGGTGACTACGGCACGCTGTCGGCGCGTAACCGGCAGCAGCTGCCAACTGAAATGTCCGCTTATCTTGCTTCGCAGCTGTGGCGCGGGCAAGCGGCTGATTTCAGCGTCAAGCTCAACCAGATCTATTCGCGCTACCTGACAGGCGGCGATGGCGGGATGCAGGTCATGGGCCTGAACCTTGCCACGGCACCGCAGAAGATCGCCGAGTTCTTTGGCAAGGGGAGCCGCGCTGATGGCAAGTTGAATTACGAGGAGTTCAAGGACGCAATCTTCCGGGCGCACAAGTCAGACCGGATCGAGGCGGACAACCCGTTTGTCAAAGAGGGCGCAGACTTGGTGCGTGGCTTCTTTGATGAAGCAATGGAGAAGGGCGTGGCTTCCGGCGCCATTCGATCGGCTGAGGGCTTCAAGAAGCTGCTTTCTCGGCGTGCCGAGCGCGGTCGGCAGATGATCGCCCGGTTTGAGGAACTGTCTGCCAAAGGGCAAACCGTCAAGGCAGAACGGCGCGCTACGCGCCGCGCAGAACTTACCGCATCGGTTGCCGGGACGCGGGTGGTCGGACCTGACGACAAGCCGCTGGTGGTATTTCACGGCACAAGCGAAAACTTTGACAAGTTCAAGGGGCGGGGCCGCAAGGAAACCCCGCTTTCTAAGGCTGTGCGCCAGCTGATGCTGACGTTTGATTGGGGTGATACCGCGCTTAAGCAGAAGGCATCTGAGCGTGGTGCAGTCTGGTTTACCGCCAATTCAGAACTGGCTGATGATTATGCCAAAGCGGGCGGCGGCGATGGTGTTGTCCGCGAGGCGCATCTTAATCTTCAGCGCCCGCTGGAATACGATAATGCGACCAAGACAGTGACGCTGCCAAATGGGCAGCAGCTGGACTTTGCCGAGGTGTTTGGCACGTTCAACAACTGGTCGATTATCAACCCCCAACTGATCCCGTTGGCTCGGCAGCATGGCGCTGACGGGCTGATCCTGAGGAGCATTAGCGACCCTGCCACCAAGAACATGATTGGCGCGGCGTCGGACGTTTTTATTGTGTTTAATCCTGACAAGCAGATTGTCCTGCTCGACAATCTCTTGCCTGATGAAGCCGGGCTTAGCGTGAACGAAATTGCCGAGCTGGCGGAACTGACCCGCCAGCAGCAGCGCTTGCTTGACTGGATGGACAAGCGCCTCGACGACGAACTGCCGGCCGACGAGGGCTTGAAGGCCGTGCTCGACGAGATCGAGAAGAACGCCGCCGACCGCCGCGCGCAGATGGAGGCGACCCGCAACGACCTGCTTGCCAAGGGCGAGAAGCGCCGCGAGGACACCGAGCAATTGCTGGCCGATGTGCAGGCGACGATTGCCGCGCGCATCGACAAGGACGAGAAGCTGCTGGCCTACTTCAACCAGAAGGAGGAACAGATTGGGCTGACCGATGGTGAGCGCGCTTATCGCGACGACATTGCCGAGCGCATCTGGTCGAACGATGGCGGTGGTTCGCCGGCTCAGCAGATGTTGCAACAGCGACTGCGCGAGGCGCTGGCCGGGGTTGACGCGCGGGCACAGGAAGCAATGGCCCAGCTCGACGGGTTCGACTTCAGCTATAACCCTGACGCCAAGATCGGCGCGACCGTCTATCATGGGACGCGCGAGGATCTCACCACCTTTGTTGATGCCGATGGCAACCTTGTGCTGCGACCGAGCGAGAACTTCGGGGGCAAGCAGCAGGGCGTGTCGTTTGCTGCTGAGCGCAACCTGGCCGCCGATTATGCCACGCGCGGGGGACCAGCAAACCCGGATGCAAGTCAAGCTGCTCTCAACCAAATGGATCCGATTGATGAAGCGGTCCTCAAGCATAGCAAACGCTTGCGTCCGGCGGATTTGTTTGATCCTACCAAGGTGCGCCAAGATAATCTGTTTGCCGCAGTTATCGATCCCAAGGGGCGCATTTGGGAGTTGAACTTTGACGAAGGCCGCGGTGATCACGCCGGGTTTGCTGGCGCATTGGCCGAGGCTTATACTCGGGCTGGGCAGGAGGCTGGCGCCGATGCCGCTGCCGGCCTCGACAAATATGTGCTGCTTCGCAATTACTCGGACCAGTATGCAATCGACATTAGCCAGCACGCAACGCAGCGGCAGCGCGATGTGCTGGCTGCAATTGACCAGCTGGCAAAGCGGAATGGCGCGCAGCTTGATGTAAACGATTTCATCGCGCGTCCACTTGATCCTACCCAGGCTAGCGCATCGTCGGCTCGCGATGTGCGCGGCGCGGTCGTGTTCGAGATTGACACCGCGGCGCTGCCCAAACTCGATCCTGAGACAATGGGCGAGGCGTTTGCCAAGACCGATGGCGATGTTGTGATCCCGGCGGGGCGCTGGAAAGCGACCGATGCCATCACCGGCAAAGCAATCGACCTTGATGCCAAGGCGGATGGCACCAGCTTCCTGACCGGCAAGCAGCGCGATTACCTTGACCGGCTCGAGCAGCGCCTGGCCGGGGCGATTGACCGCTACGAAGGCCCGAAGAACGAGGCCAACTATATCAGCCGCGTCTGGGACATTGACCAGGTGCGGCAGGATCCGCAGCGCCTCACGCAAATCCTGTTCGACTGGTTCAAGAAGAACCCGCTGCCGGGCGCGTCGATGAATGACGGGGCGATCATGCGCCGCGCGGAAGAAGCGGTGAGCCAGATCATGCGCGAGGCCGAGCTTGGCGAAATGCAGATCATGAAGGGCGGCGGGGCCAGCTTCTTGTCGAGCCGCAAGATCGACATTCCCAACGAGCTGGTGGCTGATTTTCTG
Organism: Novosphingobium sp.; assembly: GCA_021299075.1. Taxonomy (GTDB): domain Bacteria; phylum Pseudomonadota; class Alphaproteobacteria; order Sphingomonadales; family Sphingomonadaceae; genus Novosphingobium. The sequence continues at coordinate 6,047 of JAJTFU010000048.1, forward strand.
GTCACGGACGTTGAGCATATCGTGCGCAACTATGCGCACCGCTTCGGGCTGGTGCAGGAGTTCAGTCGCAAGTTCGGCACGTTCGATGCCGAGGACGCGATCGACGATGTGATCCTGCAATCAGCGCGCGAGCTTCAGTTTGCTGACTTGGCCAATGCCGAGGCGCAGCTGGGCCGCTTGCGGCAAGACATGGGCGAGCTGCGCGACACGGTGACGGGCGCAATCTATTCGACCGATCCAGCCATGATGAACAAGCGCCGCATTGCCGCTGGCTTGCGCGCTTATGGCACAGTCACTTCGCTGGGGCGGTCGGCGCTGTCGTCTGTGCCTGAGCTTGGCCGTGGGATCATGGTCAACGGCTTCATGCGGACCTTTGGCTTTGCGCTGGATATTCTTGGCAACCGCGAAGCATGGGGCAAGATCTCGGGAGAGCTGGCCCGCCTGACTGGCGAAGGCTTCGACATGGTGCTGTCGAGCGTGATGGACCGCTTTGTCGAGCAGGGCGGGCCGCTGGGCGCCGCGACCGGCAAGGTTGGCCGCCTGGCGCAGAAGGGCACCAACTTCGTCAACGGTCCTTACTTCCTGCTGAACGGGCTGGCCGCAATCACTGACATTACCAAGCGCCTCAACCTTACCTTCATCAACCAGTTCATGATCGAGGATATGGCCAAGCTGGTGCAGACCGGCGATGCCAAGCTGGCTGAACGGCTTGCCAGTTACGGGCTATCGGCTGACGATGCGCGCCGGATCGTGCAGGAAATGCCGGTCGAACGGCAAGGCCAGATGTATCTGCCCAACGTGGGCGAGTGGAGCGATGGGGATCTTGCGACGCGTTACCTGACTGCCGTGACGGGCATGAGCCGCCGCATTGTCCCGACCGCTGGCCCGGCCGATGTGCCGATGATCGCCAAGGGCTTCATTGCTGGCCGCGAGTTTCCGCTGCTGACTATGCCGTTCCAGTTCATGCAGTATGGCTTTGCCGCCATCAACAAGGTGACGCTCTCGGCCCTGCAGGGGCGCGACCAGTCTCCGGTGGCAGGGCTGGCGATAATCATGGGGCTGGCCTGGGTGGCGCAGAACCTCAAGACTGATGACCAGCAATGGCACCGGATGCCGGTCGAGGAGAAGCTGCTGCGCGTGGCCGATGCTTCGGGCGTGCTCGGGCTTTATCAGGATATCCCGAACAAGCTTGAGATCCTCTCGGGTGGCCGCGTCGGGGTGCGCCCGATGCTCGGCATGGAACCGTTCAACAAGGGCGAGAACTACGCCGACTATGCGGACATTGGTGGTCCGGCAGTTGGCAAGATTGCCGACCTCACGCGGGTAATGTCAGGCGACGACATGACCGATCGCGAGATGGCGGGCATCATTCGTCGGTCGATCCCCTTGAACGATGTGCTGTGGTGGCGCGACAGTTTCATCGAAGCGGAGCGCTATGCCTTTGAGGCGGTCGAGGACTAGTCCATTGTGACCTGAGGCGCTTTGCCGTTTGTCCGGGGAAACGGAGAACCGGCGATGGCACTCAAGATCAACGACACTGCGGCGCGCCGGCAATACACGGCAACGGATGGCCAGACTGTGTTTTCTGTGCCGTTCACCTTTTTTGAGGTGGACGAGCTAAAGGTCTACAACGACGGCACGATTTTGACCTATAACCCGACGCCGGGCAATGCCACTGAGTATTCTGTTGCTGGGGCCAACAACGATTTAGGCGGATCAATCACTCTGGGTGCACCGGGGGCTGCGCTGGGTGATGTGATTACCATCCTGCATGACGTGCCGGTTGAGCGTTTGACCGACTTCCCGCTGTCGGGGCCGTTCCAGATCGAAAGCCTCAACATCGAGCTGTCGAAGATCGTGGCGATGATCCGCCAGATGGAGACGACGCTGGGCCGGGTGATCTCGTTGGCGGTCAGCGACGTCAGCGCCGACTTTGTGCTGCCAGACAAGACCGAGCGCGCAAACAAGTGGCTGGCTTTTGATGCCAACGGCGACGTGGTGATGCGCGATGCCAACTCGCTGCCAAGCTATTCGTTCGGGTTCTTCTTCACGCTGAGCCCGGCCAGCAACGAAGTGGTCTGCATCCACGTTGCGCCGGAAGCCTTTGTGATCCCCGCCAACTTTGCCAGCCCCGCGGCGCGCGGCAGTTGCGGCACCAACCCGCTGGCCAGCTATATCTTGAGCGTCACCAGGAACGGCAGCGCGATCGGGACGATAACCATCTCGACCGGGGGCGTTTTCACCTTTGCCACCAGCGGCGGCATTGACCAGGCGTTTGCCGCTGGCGACGTTCTGCGGATCACCGCGCCCGCCGTTGCTGACACCACCATTGCCAATGTTGCCATTACCATTCGGGGGGTTCGCTGATGCCCAACCGTTACTACGCCGGGAACACGCTCGCCGGCTTCTTTCGCTCAAGCACGGCGGTTGTCGATGGTCTGACGACCGCAGGCTGGTTTGACAGCGCCTATGTCGCCAACGCAATCAATGTTCTCGGCGGTTCGTCCACGGCAAACTACATCGAGTCCCCAGTCTTTGCGGCCAGTGGAACGATTTGGTGGGTATTTGAACTTCGCGCTAACTCGCTCTCAGGAAACTCTTGTTATCCGCTCTGGGCTTATAACGGTGCGACCAATGCCTACCGTCTGAGCTACAACAGCAGCGGCTGTATGCTGGAATACTGGAATGGCTCGGCGTGGATTTCCGGTATGCGCGTATCCACAACTGATCCAAGTTCCGCCCGCGTTCGCGTTGCGGTCAAGATTGTCTGCAATTCCGAAATGCGGATCTATGTCGGCGGGGTTGAACTTGCGGCTGCAGCGATCACCGGAATTACGACCGGGCAAACCGCCGTTACCCGCACGCAGCATTGGACGGTCAACTCGACCAGCGGCAACTGCGCTTTTTCCCAGATCATGTGCGCGGACTATGACCTTCGGGACAGCCGCTTCATGGCTGCCGCGCTAACCGGCGACAGCGCCAGCAATACAAACGGCACCGGAGCAGTCACCACGATCAACGAAACGGTGCTGGACGAAAGCACCGGGGTCAGCCTCACCACTACGGCGCACAAGCGCGGGCAGACCCATGCCGCAATCACCGTGCCAGTGGGCTATGTCATTGGCGCGGCGGTGCTGAACGCGCGCGGGCGCGCTGCTGGCACGATCACTGATGGCAAGCTTGGCTTCCGCAGCGGCGGCACCAACTACTCCTCGAGCGGTCGCGGCTACAACAGCGGCTACGAGCCGCGCGGGTATATCATTGAAAACGATCCCAACACTGCTACCCGCTTCACCCAGGCTGGCTTCAATGCCGCTGAGACGTATCTCGAAGCGGTCTGATGCCCGCCTTTCGCGCCATCGCTACTCGCTCCGCTGTAGCCAGCGCAGCAACTATATCGCCGGCTAAACCGGCGGTCGATGGCGCGGGCGGGCTGTTGCTGGCGATTGTCACGACCGGCAGCACGGCCACGCACAACTGCGGCACGGCGGGCTGGACCAAGTATCAGCAGGTCAACACCGCGGCGAGCTTTGCCGGTTCGATTTGGTATGCCGCTGAGGACGCGGCTGCGCCGACCTTTACGTGGACCGGGGCCACGACCTGCTCGGCGCAGGTGGTTTATTATTCGGACCCGCAATCGCCGATGACTATTGGCATTGGCGCGAACACCTTTGACCATTCGGTATCGGGTTCGACGCACAGCACGCTGTCGATCATGTCAACGCAGAACAATGCGTTGGCGGTCTATGTCGATGTGTGCCAGCTCAACGTCTCTGCCACGACGCCGAGCGGCGGGTGGACCGAGCGCTCGGACACTGGCTCGGCCACCGATGGCGCGCGCACGGTGCTGGGCGATCTGCTGCTGCCAACTGTGGTGGGCAGCTTTACTGGCGGGCAGTCGCTGATTGCCGGCGATGCGCCGTGGATCCAGTGGACTATTGAATTGAACGGCACCTCGCCGGTCAATCAGGTCCAGGTCAGCAAGGCCGAGCTGGGAGCCGTTGTCGAACCGGCCGCAGGCTTTGCTGCCAGCCAGGCCGAGCTGGGCGCATGGCTTGATCTGCTGAGGGATACCCCGCGCCGCCAGTTCATTACGATCAACTAACCAGGAATGTTGTGACAATGACTGAACAGCGAACGCTAACTGATGAAGATGTCGCAGCAATCGTGAGCAAGCTCGAGGAGCGGATCGCGCAGAAGTTCTACGTCGATCTCGGCAAGGGGCTGTGGGGCGCAGTCTGGCGCGGGCTCTTTGCCATCGCGCTGATCCTGGCCGCCTACGGCGCAGCTAAGGGGGTGCCGCAATGAGCGCACCTGTTGGCTATGCCTGGCTCGATGAAATCGGCCAGCTCCCGCTCACCATTCAGGTCAGCCTGTCGCTGCTTGGCGTGCAGGAAGTGGTCGGCCGCGGTAGCAACAAGACGATCATTGGCTGGCGCGACGAGCTCAACCGTGCCGGCGTTGAGATCTCTGGCTACTCTGACGACGACATTGCTTGGTGCGGTCTGTTCGCTGCGATCGTTGCCCACCGTTCGGGCAAGACGGTGGTGCGCAATCCGCTATGGGCGCGCAACTGGGCCAAGTTCGGGACACCGGCACCGGCTGCCAGCCTTGGCGATGTGCTGGTGTTTCAGCGCGCCGGAGGCGGCGGGCATGTCGGCTTCTATGTGGCCGAGGATGCCACCGCTTATCATGTGCTGGGCGGCAACCAGAGCAATTCAGTCTGCATCACTCGGATTGCCAAGACGCGACTGCTGGCTGCGCGCCGCCCGTTCTACCGGCAGGCGCCGGAGAGCGTGAAGCCGTGGCCAGTCAAGGCCAACGGCAAGCTATCGAGCAATGAGGCATGAGCCGGGGCTGGCTGCGCCTCTGCGAGCTCATTGGCTTGCTCTTGCTTGGCAGCGGATTGCTCGGGCTAGCTGCTTACATGGTCCATGTCGGCCGGTTGGGTGAAGCCTTCGGCGCGGTGATCACAACGATCCCGCTGGTGATCCAGTCAATCCGCGGCATCGGACAGGCGCAGGCCATGCAGTCAATGGCTGACAATCTGGCGCGCTCGCGCCCGGTTAAAGGAGAAGAAGAATGATCAAGGGGCTGTTGAAGAAGCTCGGCCTGGGCAAAGGCGAGGCGGCGCTGATCGATGCGGTGGTTGAGCGCGCTGCTGATGCGGCAACGGGCGGTGCGGCCGGCAAGGTTGAGGATGCAGTCGAGGCTGTGGTTGGTGAGGTCAAGCGCCGCAAGAAGAAGTGAGGGCGGATTGCTCCGCCCCCTGTGTCAAGATTTGTGTCAACGGCCAAGCAGGGCAAGCAGCTCGTTCTCCGCTTCCTGCTGCAAGTTCATGCGCCAGCGGGCGTGCCAGGCCAGTCACCCCTTCTTTGAAGCGGTCCTGCTTGGCTTCGCGGTTATTGGCCAGATCCTGTTCGGTCGGCCGTTCAACGATCGGTTTCTTCTTGGCTGTCATGGGTGCTGCTCCTGTGTCAAGGTTTGTGCCTGCGGCAATGCAGCTTAACTGCTGCATCGGTGCATCACAAGGGCAGGAGAGTGGCGGAACAGCGTGGTTTTCTGCGCTTTACTGAGAGGGCCACGGCGGTTTTCAAGACCGCTGCCTTAAACCACTCGGCCACCTGTCCAGCCCCAGAACTCTGCGGTTTCTTGCAATCAACACCGCTGTGGGTGTGTCAAGATTTGTGTCACCGCTTTGCCTGCTCGGCCTGATCGGGCGTCAGGTAGGAGAGATACCACTCCGTCTGCCCGATGGTCGAATGGCGCAGTAGCTTCTGCAATTGGTAAAGGGAACCCCCTGCCTTGAGGTAGCGAATGGCAAACTCATGGCGCAGGTCATGGAAGCGCAGCGGTGTGAACGGCACCTGTTCCTTGGCGGCGCGTGCACCGGCCCGGGCTACCACTTCGCGCCACATTTCCGTGACGCGCAGGAAGGGGCCACGGTTGCGTGTCTCGAACAGGAAGCGCTGGGCTTGGGGTTGCCGTGCGACGATGGCTCGCGCCTCGTCACACAGCGGAACCACGGCGGCTCCCCGGTTCTTCTGGTCGAACAGCTGGACCTCGCCGCCGACACAATGCCGGCGCTCGAGCTGCGCGATCTCGTCCTTGCGCAAGCCGGTTAGCAGGGCAAAGCGGCATAGCTCCCCGAACGTGCCGTGCATGTGGGCAAAGATCCGCTCGATGCACTCAGGCGTAGGCCGCACGAAAGGTGCGCGCTTTTCCCGGCGTGGGCGGCGGGGCAGCTGGCTTACCGGGTTGGCGTCGGGCCAGCCTTCAAGCTCGCGCACGGTGTTGGCGATGGCGCTGATCACGGCCAGGTTGCGGTTGATGGTGGCGACCGACGCACCTTCGGCGCGGCGCGTTGACATATAAGTCAACAGCCGGTCTTTAGTGATGGATGCCCATGCCGTGCCAGCAAAATGCCTGTCGAGTAGGACGAGGATTTTTTGGTAGCCAGTCGCAGTCTTGGGCTTCCACTGGCTGACATGGGCATCCCACCATAGGAGCACTGCTTGCTCCCAGGTGTGTTCAATTGTTCCGTGATAGGGTGACAGGCTGGCCCGCCATTGGATCAGGCGGCGTTCTGCCTCGCGTGGATCAGCTGTTTGTAGCGATCGACGATGCTTGGTGCCATCAACGGTGACGCACCCATACCAGACCGAGCCGCGCTGATAGAGGTTGCGCGCTCGTTTGCTGCGAGCCATGTCCGAAGCCTCTCCACGTCGAACGTCCAGAGGCGTCCGAGCTTAGCGGCACCGGGAACCTCACCGCGGCCAGCCATAGCGCGCAAGGTCCGCGCACTCAATGCTGTCATGGTGCAGGCTTGGGGTAGACGAATGCGGGTCACACCTCACCCCGCTCGATCTGGCTCATTGCATACTTCCGTGCTGCTGATAGCTCCGTGAGGCGCTGCCATAACCAACGATCATCATTTGCGCAGACATGCTTCGCACCTTGTCGGCGGCCTCGCGTTCTTTGCCTGGAGCAATTGCCACGCAAGCGCCATACTCGAGATAGCCCAAGGCATAGGCGAGGCTTGCCACGGCCAACGAGACATGGTTCTCAGTGCTCGAGGGGAACAGCTCTTGCACTTTGATCAGCAGGCGCTGGGCATTTTCGACAATCAGCTTGCGCTCACTTTCATTGGCGCTGCGGGTTTCAATCTCGGTCATTGGTTTGCTCCGGTGTTGAGCCCTTCATCAGCAAAGCGCAGCCAGGTCGGCACCCACTTGGTAGCAGCATCAAGCTCAGCCTGCGGGATGCCGCTCACTGCCGCCTCGACCTCGCTGCTGCACAGCCGGTGGGCCTGCCGGCGCAGCTCACCCTGCGTGATGCCCTTGTGCTTTTCCACCCAGGTCGGGGCAACCTCGCCCAGCATGTCAAAGATCTGGCCCTTGCGGAACATGGTCCAGAACTCGGGCGTCGATACCCAGTGCTTGGGCGCCGACATGCTGGCCAGCCAGTCGATGTAGGCAGACTTCTCGCCAGCGTGCTTGGCCACAGTCATGCGGCCCAGCATTTCAGCAGCCACCGCCTTGCTGTCCGCTGCGCGGAACAAGGCCCAGGCTTTGGCGTGGTCAGGCTCGTTGTGCCAGTCAGCATCCTGATAGGCGGTCGGGCCCAGCGTGCTGGTGCCGGCCACATCATAGTTGCGCGGTCCCATGAAGCAGCTGCGGTGGATGATGAAGGCCAGCATGTCGAGCGCATCGGCATGAACCATCATGTCATTGGCAGTGCGTTCGATCAGGCGCTCACGCCGGATCATGGCCATGCGTTCCACGGCAAGCCGGGATGCAGTCGGACCGGTCGGTTCGGGATCGGCCGCAACCTCACCCGCCTCGCCATCGGGGGCGGCGGGCTCGGGTTCGGCCTGGTCGATATACCAGAACGTGATCCTGCCTTCGGCGTCAACGTGCGCACCAATCGGGCGCTCGGTTTCAACGTCCTCAACATCGACCTCGGCTTGCCAGTCAATGCCGCCCCAATAGTTGGTCGGCTTGTCGGTGATCCGGATTGCTGGGAACGGTGCTTCGGCAATAGCTGCTTCCACCAGCTCGGTGCGCTTGGCCACGGCCAGCTGTTCAAGCAAGTCGGTGTCGGCAATGCGCACGCTCTCGCTGAACAGGTCGCGTTCGATCTTGCCGCCCGCTGCAAGGTAGGCTTCTTCGCCCACCAGTTCGAGCAGCCGCGCATGTTCCCGGGTCGCCATGCCCAGCAGTTCGCGCAGCTTCCAGGTCGAACGGTTGTAGCCTTCGAGCTTGCTGTAGGCCGTGAAGGCAGACAGCTGTGCATCGGTATCAGCCGTAGCGCCGAGCGCCTTGGCTTCGGCATTGTCGATCTGCCCGGTAGCATAGGCATCAAACACTGTGGGGTGGAGGTTGCCCAGGCGCAGGACCCGCTCGACCTGCTTGACCTCGAGGCCGAAGCGGTCGGCCAGCTTGGCGGGATCGCTCTCGCCAGTAGCAGCGAAAGCCCGGTAGTATTCATAGGGCCGCGGATCGGTGCGCAGGAAGTTCTCGGCAATGGTGATCTCGGTTGCATCAGCAGCATCGACTGGCTTGACCATCACCTCGAAGTCGTCGGCAATCTTGCCATCGTCAGCCAGCTTGCACAACGCCCGGTAGCGCCGGCCACCGGCCACAACTTCATGCTTCTTGCCCTTGGCCACGACAGTCAGGGGATTGATCAGGCCGTGTGCAGCAATGGATGCGGCCAGGTCGTCGATCGCAGTGGCGTCAGCCACGTTGGTCCGCATGTTGGTGGCGGACAGGACGAGCTTATTCAGGGGAACGTGGATCATGGGGTATCTCCTAGTGTCTGCCTCGCAGGGCTTCTGCCACTCGTCCGATGTTGACGTTGAACCAGCTTGCCAGCTCTGATTGCGTGGCGGTTGGGTTCAAGTCGTATGCTTCACGGATCATTTCGGCCAAGGTGGGGGACATGGGCTGCGAAGAATTGGGCCTGCGCCGGTTGCGCATTTTCTTCTTGCGGTAGATGGCAAGGCCGTGGGCCTCGAGCGTTGCCACCAGCTGCTGTGGGTTCAGCACTGGCGGCAAGATCTCATTGAGCAACGACAGCTTGTCCTCGTCGGTCATGCCGCAAGCCTTTCATCTTGGGGTTGGATGGCATCGAGCAGCTCGACCGCCTTGCTGGCATGGCTGGCAGCATGGACGATAAACTTCTTGTCGCCTTTGAGTTGGCTCAGCCAGCTGGCGATGTAGCTGACGTGATCGTCGCGCGTGGTCTGTTCGATCCCGAACTCGGCGCACAGGAATGCAGCGCCCAGCTCGGCAATCAACTCCTCGACTGCCCGCCCTTCACCGGCGTAGTTGCCAAGCCGATCAAGCCGGTGCTTGGCGCCGGTCCAGTGTGTCGCCTCGTGGAACAGCACAGCATAGTAATGCTCGGGCGTATGGAACGCGCCGAAGTCTGGCATGTGGATGGTGTCGCTGCTTGGACGGTAGAAGGCAGAGCCGCCGCCATGCTCGAGCTTGATCTCATGCTCGCGGTCCATGATCCAGCGGTCGAGCGCTTCGATGCGCTGGTCAGCAGACAGGGTGGCAGGGGCCACAATGACGGGCGCGCCCTCAACCTGGGCCTCGTTGAACACGAAGCTACTGCGCAGCAGCAGCCGGTCAGTGCCCGGTTCGGTGCCTTCGATCACCTTGTAGAAGATGATCGGGGTGCCGCGCTCACCCTTCTGGACCTGTGCGCCCAGCGCATCCCACTGCTTGTAGGTAGCCCAGCGCTGGCCCGGGTAGCCCGACAGCCAGAGCGACAGGATGTTGACGCCGTTGTAACGCTTGCCGGTGGCAGCGTTGACAGGCAGGCCGCCAGTCATGCCGTGCCAGCACGGTTTCCACTGGCCGGCATCATCGACGCTGGCAAGGATCCGGTCGGTCATCGTTTGATGAAGGTCACGCATGGTTCTCTCCGACAAAATGGAGCCGTGCCCTCATCGACAGGGGGGGGACGGCACGGCTCCAAGGTGAGCGATGCTGGTGTTATTCAGGGGAGGCTCCAGCACCGCCTATTCAAGGCTGGATCAGGGTCGCTCAGTCCCAGCCAGGAATGGCATCGTCGAGCGCATCAGCCGTGGCGGCCGGCTGGGTCGTCCCGGCATAGCCGCCGCTGTTCTCAGCTCGTTCGCTCGAAAGGATCTCGAGCTTGGAGTTGAAGCCGAGCGTCAGGTCAAGGCTATGCTTGGCCTCGCCATCCTTGAGGTAGGCGCGCGCCGAGGGTTCACCTTCGGCAAAGAGCTTGCTGCCCTTGCGCACATACTCCTTGAGGAACTTGATCTTGTTCTCATCGAACACGGTCACGTTCACCCAGGTCGTCACCTTCTCGCCCTTGATCTTCTTGTTGGACGCAAGGCTGAAGCTGCACAGCTGGCGCCCGCTGTCGAGGGTCTTGAACTCGGGGTCTTTGCCGAGGTTGCCGATCACCTGCATGGTAAGCATGGTATGTCTCCTTCGTTTCACTGGTGATGGTGGATGCACCCTGCCCCGTAAGTCGTTTCGGGAGTTGGCTGCCTACTCGGTCCAGTGCGGGCAGGGTGCGGTTGCCGTGGTGTTTCCACCTGCCACGGCGTCAGGTTTCGAGCCCCGCTTGCACCCGGGGATGGAACTTATGCGGGTTCGAGCGCCTTGGTCAGCTCACCCTTCTTGGCGCTGTAGTGCTGGCGCGCTGCCGCCACCTGTGCAGCGTTGGTCTTGGCCAGTCGATCAACGGCCGGCCGATACTTGGCCAGTGCTACGTCCAGCTGCTCGAGCGTGGTGGCGGCATCGATCGCAGCCTTGAACTCATCAAGCTCAGCCACGGCCTCGACCTTGGCGGTAGCCTGGAACTCGGCGGCAACCTGATCGACATACTTGCTGTCGTCGAACTGGCCCATGTGCACATCGGCGCCGACGCCGACGAACTTGAAGGCGTTGTTGACCGCATCGGTGAACGCCTTCTTGAATGCCTCGTCGTCTTGGAACAGCTGGCCCGAGCTGCGCTTGGTGATCACCTTGTCGCCGCCCACCCCGTAGAAGAACTGGCCGGGGTTGGTGTGCCAGCAGCGAACGTGGCAATAGACCAGCACCTCGCCATCATTGGCATGGACCAAGGTGAACTGCGGTTCTTCCATGCCCCAGCCTTCACCGACCGGGCCGAAGGTTTCGGTTAGGCGCTGCACAATCCAGATCGGTTTGAGTGCGGTGCCGGAGAAACCGCCAGCACGCTTGAACCCCTTGGTGTGCTTGGGATCAGTCTTGCCGAGCGCATCCCAGAAGCGCGTGTTGCTCTTGCTCATTGCCGTGTCTCCTTGATGGTCCAGACTTTGGCCATGCGCCCGCTGTCATTGCGGCGGCGCTGGCCAGTGTCCTCGATGTGTCCAAGCTTTTGGAGCTCGGTGATGCGGGGCCGGATCGACAGGATCGACAGGCCCAGCTTGTCTGCCACTTCATCTGGTGTGGCAGGGGCGGCGGCGATAACCCGAAGGCACGCCGCACGAAGGCGGGGCGTGCGAGGGGCTATCGCCTCAGCCGCTGCTCGTCCTGTCTCTTGATCCTTGAAGCCGGGCTGGTGCGGATAGGTAAACAGATCCATTGCAGTCTCCGTGAGCCGTGCGTGGGTGATGAACTGGTGCCAGCCAGTGAGGAACAGCGTGACCGCTGCGCAGTAAGCGGCGATGGCGACGATGATCTGCGCCCACTCCATCAGCTGCCGAAGCGCAGCGAACCGCGCTTGTCCCGCTTGATGGTGATGCCGTGGCCGGTGCACTCGGACGCATCGGCCGGGACCAGTGCTTTCAGCCCAGCCTTGGCGTCCTCGAAGGTCTTGGCTGCGGCCATGTAGCCGATGTAGTCCGCGGCATGGTTGGCCCATTGGTTATCGCCGGTCATGTCGTAGGCACGCAGCCCATCGATCGGCACGGTGGCCCCAATCTTCTCGACTTCTGCCATCTTGGCGGTCGGCAGGATCTCGGGCGGCACCCGGTTTTCGACGTGCCACCAGAAGCTGGTGATCAGCTGCTGCAACTCGGTGATGTAATCTTCGTTCCGCGCCACCTCGCACCACTCTGGCTCACTGTTGCCGGCGATGATCGAGAACATGATGGTGTCCGCCTCGGTGACAGCCATCGTGTGCTGCAACTGCGGCATGTAATAGACCGCCTTGTCACGCAGCCTGGCGTCACTGCTCGTGTGCTTGGCTTCGACCGGGCGGCGCTCAGTAGCCAGCCATCCGTCAAGGTGGGCGAACATGATTGGCATGGAGCTGCAATAGAAGCGCTGCATGGGGCGCTCGATGCTGCGCCCATACTTGCGCTCGAGCCAGTCGAGGTGGAACGTCTCGGTGTAGATACCCAGCTGCACCCGGAACACGCCGGACAAATCCTCCGGCTCAGTCTCGCCCACCTTCTCCATGTAGAGGCGATGCCAGTCGCCATCGATCAGGCGCTTGGCGTCAGATGAACCGATGCCTTCGGCGCGGTTGGTGCGGATTGTTTCGATGGTTGCCATGTTCTCTCCTGTCGGTAAGCCTGATCATACTGCATACGTGCAGTCTTTCAAGCACAAAATGCTGCGTCAACGCAGGGTAAGAAGCGCGCGCTCAGCTTGGCGGCGCGCGGTTCGCAGCACTGCGATGACCGCTTCTATCCTCTCTCGTTCCTCTTGCGCTGCTGCAACAAAGTCAGCGGGCAGGGGTAGGCGTGGCCACTTGTGAGAGAGGACGAGCTGGTTGCGGGCGAAGTCGAACACCGGCTTGGGCATACGGGCCAGCGCCATGATGTAGAGATCAAGCCCCAGCTGATCGGGGATCGGAGCCTGGAACAACGAGGCCATCGCCTCGATGGTGCGAATGATGCTGGTCTTGTCGGCCGGCGCCATCCATTCGTCGAGCTTGATCAGGTCAGCATCAATGCCCGCTATCACGATCTGCAATGAGCCGCAGGTGTGACCGTCCTGGCGCTGGTGATACGCCGTGCCGAGCCATTGCAGCGTCGATGCGCTCAGCATTTGTCTCGCGGACCCGATCCAGCCGGTGGGCAGGACGGGATCGTGCGGCAAACTTGGCAGCGTTGCGGATCCAGTTGCGCCAGCTGGCACGCCAGTCTGCTCGGCGCTCGGCTTTGCTAATCCAGTGATCACGGAACCGATCTGTTTCATGGGTGAGATCCTCTCGGGTAAGGGCAGGGAAGCTGTCGTGTGCCCACTTCCACAGGTCGGCATCGGCTTGCCAGTCAGCCGTCATTGCGGACAGCTGGATGCGCTGCGCCCTCTTCGGCTTCATTGACGGTTCAACTGATGGTTTGGGTGTCACTGTGACACTACCGCTAGTGTCAGGCTGACACTTCTCTGGTGTCACTGTGACACTAGGCAAGGTGTAGCTGTTGCTGGTTGGGCCACGCCGGGTGCGTGCAATCAGGCGGCGCTCTTCAAGGTCAGCGAGTGCACGGATCACGCTCGATCGGGACAACCCGGTGCGCTGTTCGATCCGGCTGATGCTGGGCCAGCACAGCCCGTTGCTGTCGGCATGATCAGCTAGTGCCAGCAGCACCAGCTTGGCAGTCGGGTTATCCAGGCGCTGGGTAAACGCCCATTCGATTGCGGCTATCGCCATGCCCGTCTCTCCTACGGAATGCGGCCGGCCCATTGGGCTACCTCTTTGGCTGGGATCTCGATGATCTTGATGCCGTGCATGGCCTCGACCATCTTCCGTTTCATTTTGTAGATGGGCATGACCATGCCCTTAACGTCCTCGATCACGCTGCGCTGCTCTCGGCCTAGCTCGTCGAGCACACGGTATTCAAAGTCGGCAATGTAATTGAACATGTGCTGCCCGTTGAGGGCCACGCCGAACTTCACCTGGCACCGCAGCGTGTCGATCAAGCCCTGTTCCTGTAGCTCAAGCAGCTGCTTGTAACGCACCAGCTCAGCCGTGCTGGCAAACCAGAACCCCTCGAAGTGCTGGCCCTTGGCGTTATACTTGCCCTTCTTCGGGCCGGGTTTCTTTTTGCGGACGATGATCCGCGCAGGTCCACGTTTGCCCGTAGTCTTGCGACCAGCAGGGGAAGGTTCTGCATCCGGGATAGGTGCAGCTTCGGTTGGCAGGTCGGCGATCGGGTCGGACAAGTTTACTTCTCCTCATGGGCAACGGTGAGTGTGACGTTGAGCGCCTTGCACCAGCACATGAGGAAGAAAGCGCCGGGCAGGCGGGCCAGTGTTTCCCACTTGGCCACCATGCCATGCGACACACCCAGCTTGTGATCGAGGGCCTCCTGGCTGAGCCGCAATTGTTTGCGGCGCTGCGCCAGATCCTCAATCAAGCTGCTGTAGTGGCGGCGCTCCTCATTGGACAACTGCCGACTGACCATCGCCGGCCGCTGCTCCATTTGCTGCATCGCTATTCCTCCGGGGCTGCTTCAACTGGCGGCGCAGGAACGAGGCGACCTTCGATGCAGTCTCATAACGCAGCTCGGCCCCACCCACCGTGCGGTAGTAGGTCGAGCTGGGCACGCCCGCTTTAATGAAGGCGTGCAACAGGTTGATGCGTGCCTGCACGGCAAGGGCATCGAGCTGTTCGAAGTAGGAGACGAGGCGAATGCGGTTGTCGTTCATGCTCATGTCCTTTGGGCTAGTGCATATATGCAGTGGGATCAAGCCCGGATGCAAGATCATGCGTGGAAACGCTGACTTGCATAGGTGCAGGCCCGTAGAGTAAGAGGGGGCTCGTCATGCTGGCAAGGAGAGAGGCCATGCGAGACTACGGGGAATGGGCACGCAATTCCGTGCGTGTGTGGATGCGGAGCGTCATGGCTGAGCGTGACTGGTCCGCCAATGAATGGGCAGTGCAAGCCGGCACCAGCCCGACCAACATCACCAGATTGCTAGCGCCGACCGGCAAGACGGTGCCTTCGATTGATACGATCAGCAAGCTGGCGATGGTCGCCGGGTCACAGCCTGCGCTATACCCCGGCGAAACCATCCGGCAGAAGGCATCGGATCTTGCCAATTTCTGCCCGCAGTGCGGCTACGATTTGCGGAACATCACTCCGCAGCAACCGCCAGTTGGGTATCACTCTCCGGCTCGTCGGCGGTAGCTGCACGGTAATCGCATTCGGTTACGTCGCAGACCAAGATGTTCGATAGCTCGCAGGCTTCGGACACCTTGCGCTCGCCATCTCGGCGGACATAGACGGTGCGCTTGAGCTCGCTGTCATAGACCGTGGTGTAGTGCGAGGCTTCGAGCAGCCGCTTGGCAAGCTCGAAGTTCTCTGGCGTTGGATCGAGCAGCAGATAGCCGTAGCCAACATGAATGCTCAGCTTCGGTGCAGTCAAAACGGTGAGCGGCATGGGATATTCTCCTTACACAAAGCGTGTGAGTTGCTGCGCCTTTGCACTGATCACGCTAAGCTCAGTGCATAGGGAATGGGCGAGGTCTGCGCTGCGTCCACGCAAGCCAACACTGCATAGATGCAGCACTAAAGTCTGCGCTTCAGCTTGGCAAGCGTTGATCGCATCGCACATGTTGATCATTTCGTTGGCGAGCTCGAGCTGCTGATGCTCGACAAGA
>JAJTFU010000049.1 GCA_021299075.1 Novosphingobium sp.
CGACATCATCGCAGTCAACGGCGATCCACTGGCCGACGTGAAGGTGCTGAAGGCGATGAAGTTTGTCATGGCCCGCGGCGAGGTGATCGTCGGGCCGTAACTTTCGCATCGGGCATGAACCTTTTTCCGTCACGCCGCCACTAAGCAAGCGATGACGGACACTGAACGCCCCCGCACCCGGTTGGAGACCTTGGTCGACGAGTACCTCGTACTCGCGGCCCAGGGCGGCAGCCGGGCGGCGTTCAACCACCTTGTGCTCCGTCATCACCGCCGCTTCGTTGCCCATGCCTGGCGCTTGCTGGGCCAGCGCGAGGCGGCGGAGGATGCTGCGCAGGCTGCCTGGATCGAGATCCTGCGCGGTCTAGGCAGCCTGCGCGAGGCGGCGACATTCCGCGCCTGGGCCTATCGCATCGTCAGCCGCCAGGTCGCGAAGCGGATCGGGTCCATCGTTACCGAGCGCGCCGGTCTGGCCGATCTGGCCAGCATCACGATCGAGGCGAGCGAACCGGACGCCCTCCCCAGCCCCGGACTGAGCCGGGCGCTCGCCTCATTGCCGCCGGGCCAGCGCGCTGCGCTCGCCTTGCATTACCACGAAGGCCTCAGCCTGGCCGAAGTGGCGGTCGCGCTCGAAATCCCGATCGGGACGGTCAAGACGCGGCTCCACCACGCCCGGCTGCAACTCAAGTCCGCTTTGGAAGGACACGAACCATGACGCATGACAATCACGACCTCGACGCGCTGCGCGCCGAGGAGCTGGCCCTACTGCGGCAGATCGATGCCGAGCCCGGCTATTTTCAGCAGTTGGGCGCCATTTTCAGCGGGCGCAGCGCCTGGGTAAACTTCGTTCTGATGGCAAGCCAGCTTCTGCTTTTCGTTCCCGGAGTGGTGTGCGCTATTCACTTCTTCCAGGCGACGACCGCGCATGCCGCCGTATTCTGGGGCATTCCCGGCGCTGTTTTGCTGATGATGTCGCTGATGATCAAGCTGGCGATGTGGCCAGTGATCCAGGCCAGCCGTGTGCTGTTGGCCATCAAGCGGCTGGAACTGCTGCTGGTCCAGCAGCGGAGTTAGACCCCGGTCAGAAACGCCACCAGCGCCTTGACCTTCTTCTGCCGCCATTGCGGCAGCGGGGCGACCAGCCAGTAGGCGTGGCGGCAGGGTTCGGGTTCGGTCAGGGTAACGCCGCGACCGGCCCCGGCCCAGGTCAGCGCCAGTTGTGCAGGAACGCGGGCCTTGCCCATTCCGGCGGCAGCGGCGGCCAGCGCCTGACCGGCATCGCCCGCCTGGAGCGACGGGGCGCCGGCTTCCTCGCCGCCCGGATAGGGATCGCCCGGCCAGGCGATCCAGTCACCCTCACCCGCGATCACGCGTTCGGCGGTGCCCAGCGCAACCCCTTCGAGATCGCCCGGTCCTTCGGCCCAGCGAATGGCCAGGTCCATGTTGGCCTCGGTAAAGTCGGCCGTCTCGTCATTGACCAGGCTGTAGCGGACTTCGGGATTGGCAGCGCGGAACTCGGCCAGGCGCGGCGCAAGCCAGGCGGCGAAGAAATCCCGCGGCGCGGCGATGGTATAGACGTGGCTCGATTGGCCCGCCTGCATCGCCGTGACCGCATCCTCGAAATGGAGGAAGCCGGTGCGCAGCGATTCGAGGCCAGCAGTCGCCTCGTCCGTCAGCTCCAGCCCCTTGGGCGTGCGGCGGAACAGCACCACGCCAAGGAGGTCCTCCAGCGCGCGAATCTGCTGGCCAACGGCGGCCGGGGTCACCGCGAGCTCGTCCGCGGCGCGGGTGAACGACAAGTGCCGGGCCGCGGCATCGAAGACGCGCAGGGCGTTAAGGGGCAGGTGCGTGCGCTTCATGGCGCTGGCGCTTTAGCCTGCGGTGGCGGGTGCCGCCAGCGGGAAGAACGGGATCGCTGCTTCCATCAGCGAGCCATCCTCGCAGCGGAAGGTGTAGAAGCCTTCCATCGAGCCATGCGGCGTGGTGAGCGGGCAGCCCGAGACATAATCATGGCTGCCGCCGGGCTGGATCACGGGCTGTTCGCCAACCACGCCCTCACCCTCGACGAAGTTCAGCATCCCGCGCCCGTCGGTGATCTGCCAGTGGCGGGTCAGCAGCTGCACCGCCTGATCGGCGTGGTTCTCGATCCGGATGTGATAGACCCAGAACCATTTGCCGGCTTCCACCTGCGATTGCTCGGGCAGGAAGTTGACGGTCACCCGGACGGTAATCCCGTCGGTGGTCGCGGCGTGCTGGAACAGCTCCTTCATGGGCGGCAAGGTAGCGATTGGGCAGCGCGGCGACAATGGGCGGAGCGGCCAATCTTGGCACTTTGCCGCTCGATTGTGTGCAAATCAGCTCCGCGCCAGTAGCACCACGCCCGCCACCATCAGTCCGCAGCCCGCCAATCGCGCCCGGCAAACCGGCTCGCGCAGCAGTATCATGCCCAGGAGCGCAACCAGCATCATCGACATCTCGCGCATCGGCGCGACCACGCTCAGGGGTGCGCCGCGCTGCATCGCCCAGAGCACGAGGATGTAGCCGAAGGGGGCCAGCAGGGCGACGGTCCAGGCGCTGATCCAGTGGCCCTGCATGGCTTCGGTCGCCGCAGCCCGATCCCGCAGCACCTGCGGCGCGAGCAGCATGGTGCGCACCACGTTGGCGCCCCAGTCGAGCACCACCGGCGAGAGCAGCAGCAGCTTGACGGCCGAGCCATCGACCAGGGTGTAGGTCGCGATCAGCCCGCCGGTCAGCAGGCCCCAGCGCAGCCCGGCCATGGCGCCCGGGCGGGCAAAGGTGCTGAAGCGGCCATCGGTCGCGATCAGCAGGATCCCCCCGACCACGCCGAGCAGGCCGAGCGGGCGCAGCGGCCCCGGTACTTCGCCCAGCAGCAGAAAGGCGCCGAGCGAGGACAGCAGCGGCCCGGTGCCGCGCGCAATGGGATAGACCACGGACAGGTCGGCCTTGCGGTAACCGGTCTGCAGCGCGTGGCTATAGGCCAGGTGCAGGCAGCCGCTGGCGACAATCGCCGCCAGCATCGGCCAGGCCCAGCGGAAGCCCTCGCCCGCGATGATCCACAGTGCACAGGGCGCGAAGGCGATCGAGGAGAGCAAGGTCGACCAGAACAGGAAGACCCCGCCGGCATGGGCCGAACGCTTGGCGGCGAGGTTCCAGGTGGCGTGACAGACCGCTGCCAGCAGGACCAGCAGCAGGGAGACTGTATCCAAGCCCTAGAGCCCGGCGGCCTTGAGTGCCTGGTCGAGGTCCTCGATCAGGTCCTGCGGATCCTCGAGCCCGACGTTGATCCGAAGCATCCCCTCGGTCACGCCCATTTCCGCGCGCGCCTCGGCGCTGACCGAATAGTGGGTAGTCGAGGCAGGGTGCGTCATCAGCGAGCGCGAATCTCCGATGTTGTTGGAGATATCGATCAGTTGCAGCGCATCGAGCAGGGCATGGGCCTGGGCCCGGTCCTTGACCTCGAACGAGAAGATCGAGCCGCAGGCGTCCATCTGCTGCATCGCCAGATTGTGCTGCGGATGGCTGGGCAGGCCCGGGTGAAGGATACGCGGCACCCGCCCTTCGAGGAACTGGCCGACCTTCAGCGCATTGGCGCTCTGCTGCTTGACCCGCAGGTCGAGCGTTTCCAGGCCCTTCATCACCACCCAGGCGTTGAACGGCGAGCAATTGGGTCCGGTGTTGCGCTGGAAGGGCATCAGCACGTCGTTGATGAACTGGGCCGAGCCGCAGACTGCCCCGGCCAGCACGCGGCCCTGCCCATCCATCAGCTTGGTGGCGGAATAGGCGACAACGTCGGCGCCGAATTCCAGCGGGCGCTGCAAAGCGGCGGTGCAGAAGGCATTGTCGACCACCGTCGTGATCCCGCGGCTGCGCGCCAGGTCGCAGACGAACTTCAGATCAACGATATCCATCGTCGGGTTGGCCGGGGTTTCGAAGAAGAACACCTTGGTGTTGGGCCGGATCGCGGCTTCCCACTGGGCATTGTCGCGCGCGTCGATCGTGGTCGTCTCGATCCCGAAGCGCGGCAGCAGGCTGTCGACCAGCCAGCGGCAGGAACCGAAGGCCGCGCGGGCGGCAACGACATGGTCGCCGACCGAAAGCTGGCACAGCAGCGCGGTGGTCATGGCCGCCATGCCGGTCGCCTGGGCGCGGCAGGCCTCAGCACCCTCCATAAGCGCAATGCGTTCTTCCAGCATGGCGACGGTCGGGTTCTGGAGGCGCGAATAGGTCATCCCCTCGGCCTCGCCGGCGAAGCGCGCGGCGACTTCGGCTGCGGTGTCGTAGGTATAGCCCGAAGTCAGGAACAGAGCTTCGCTGGTCTCGCCATGCTCGCTGCGCCAGGTGCCGCCGCGCACGGCGCGGGTGGCGGGCCGCCACTTGGCGGTGATCGAACGGTCGGTTCCGGTGGTGCGCTTCATGATGTGGGCGGCTGTAAGGGCCGTGCGCAAGCGCCGCAAGAGCATTGCCACCTTGGAGCCACGCCGGTAATTCCTCGCCATGGTCGCCGCGCCCCGCTTCACCACCGAACAGGACCCGGCCGACTGGTGCGCGGTGATCGCGATCTTCTTCCTGGCGCTGCTGTGGTGGCGGCTGGGCATCCCCTCGCAGATCTATTTCGACGAGGTCCACTATATCACCGCCGCGCGGCACCAGAACGAGGGGGTGCGCTTCAACCCCGAACACCCGGTGCTGGGCAAGACGATCATCGCTGCCGCGATCCGCTGGCTGGGCGATACGCCGCTGAACTGGCGGATTTCCTCGGCCATATCGGGCGCGATCGGGCTCTATGCGCTGGGCCGGCTGGTCTGGTTCGTCACCGGGCGGCGGCTCGTCACGCTAGTCGCGATGTTCCTGGTGGCGACCAATTTCGTTTGGTTCGTGATGAGCCGGATCGCCATGCTCGACATGTTCATGGCGCTGTTCGGCATGACAGCGCTGTGGCTGGCGGCGAGCGCGGTCCGGTTGCCGCAGCAGGCACGATGGCAGCTGGCCGGCGCGGGCGTGGCCATGGGCCTGGCACTGGGCGCCAAGTGGTCTGTCGCGCCGCTGCTGATCGTGCCCGGGCTGGTCTTCCTGGGCTGGAAGCTGCGCGATTCTGGCCTGCGCGGGCTTTACACGCGCGCCGGTGGACCAATACCGGGGATCAGCCTGATCGAGGCCGGTGCCTGGCTCGGGCTGCTGCCGCTGGCCGTCTACTGGCTGACCTTCTGGCCCGCGTTCCACTGGGCCAAGGATCCGATCAATCCGTGGGATCCGATCGGCTGGCACCTCTACATGCTGCAATTGCAGGACAGCGTGACCAAGCCCCACCCCTATCGCTCGTGGTGGTATCAGTGGATGGGCAACTGGCGGGCGATCTGGTTCATCTATCAGCCGGTCGATGGCGCGCAGCGCGGCATCCTGCTGGTAGGCAATCCCTTCACGATGCTGGCCGGGCTCGCCGCATTCGTTTGGTGCCTCTGGGCAGGTTGGCGCGGCCGGGTCGAGGCCTGGGTCTTCGCCGGGCTTTATGCCCTTCAGATCGCCTTCTGGGCGCTCTCGTCCAAACCGGTGCAGTTCTATTACCACTACCTGCTGCCGGGCACTTTCCTGATGGTCTGCCTGGCGCTGGCGCTGGAGGCGTTGTGGCAGCGGACCGACCGCTGGCGCTGGCTGGCGGCGGTCGCGCTGGTGGTGAGCCTGGGCATGTTCATCCACTTCTATCCGATCCTCTCAGCCGCCAAGCTGTGCTGCGGGCGGCCGAGCTTTGAATACTGGATGTGGCTGCGAAGCTGGCGCTGAGCCGCAGAACGGGCCAAATGCGAATCGAACAGGGAGATTCGCAAGATGACTGACGCCGCTTCGCCGCTTTCCTTCACGCGCGGTCCGGCCATGGCCAACCGGATGATGCTGGCCCCGCTGACCAACCTGCAGAGCCAGGTCGACGGGACGCTGTCTGACGACGAGATCAAGTGGCTGACCAAGC
Organism: Novosphingobium sp.; assembly: GCA_021299075.1. GTDB lineage: Bacteria > Pseudomonadota > Alphaproteobacteria > Sphingomonadales > Sphingomonadaceae > Novosphingobium. The sequence continues at coordinate 5,981 of JAJTFU010000049.1, forward strand.
GGGCCGAGGGTGGCATGGGCCTGGTGATGACCGCGGCGGCCCACGTCCAGCGCCAGGGCCAGGGCTTTCCAGGCCAGCTTGGCGTGTGGTCCGACGATCACATCCCGCGCCTGACCGAGCTTGCCAGCGCGATCAAGGCGCACGGCAGCCTCTCGGCCGTCCAGCTTCACCATGCCGGCATCCGCTCGCCCGCCGACCTGATTGGCGAGACCCCGCAAGGACCCTTTGCCGACGCCGAAACCGGATCGCGCGCGCTGACCACGGCGGAAGTCGAACAGCTCCGCGACGATTTCATTGCCGCAGCGGTCCGCGCCGAGCGCGCCGGGTTTGATGGGGTCGAGATCCACGGCGCGCACGGCTACATCCTCGCCCAGTTCCTCGATGCCGAGAACAACCAGCGCGATGACGGCTATGGCGGCAGCTTCGAACACCGCAAGCGGATCATCTTCGAGGTGATCGACGGCATCCGCGCCGCGACCCGCGCCGATTTCCAGCTGGGCCTGCGGCTCTCACCCGAACGCTTCGGCATTCGCACCGCCGAGGCGCTGCAACTGGCCGAGGAAGTCATGGCCGGTGGCCAGCTCGACTACCTCGACATGTCGCTGTGGGATTGCTTCAAGGAGCCGCAGGATCCGGACTTCGCCGGCCAGCCGCTGATCAAGCTGTTCACCGCCCTGCCGCGCGGGAATACCCGCCTCGGCGTTGCGGGGAAGATCATGGATGCCGCCAAGGTCCAGGCCTGCCTCGATGCGGGTGCGGACTTCGTGCTTGTGGGCCGCGGGGCAATCCTGCACCACGACTTTGCCCGCCGCGTGATCGCCGATCCGGCCTTTGCCGCAACGCCTACACCGGTCACGCGGGCGCACCTGCAGGCGGAAGGCCTGGGACCGGCCTTCGTCGATTACATGGCGTCATGGAAAGGGTTCGTGGAGGGCTGAGCCCTCAGTACTTGCCCCAGACGAACTTGTTGGACAGCGCGAAGTTCCAGACCGAGCCGAGCACGATCCCTACCACCACGGCGATCACGTCGTGGAAGCCCATCGTCTTGAGCACGGCGGCCGAGCCGACATTGGTCAGCAGGCCCAGCGAGCAGGTCAGCGCGAACTGCGCCCATCCGCGCAGCAGCGGACCGAAACCGCGCAGTCGCTTGTCGGCATAGGTCAGCTCGTTGTTCAGGACGAAGTTGAAGGTCATCGCGACAATCGCCGCGACCGAGTTGGCGACGTTGAAGGTCGTGCTTTCGTCCCAGTTGCCGTAAACGAAACGCTCCCCGAACACGAGGTGGAGCATCACCCAGAGGGCGCCGAGCTGGACGAAGACGCCCAGCGCGCCAACAGTGCCGAACAGGGCAAAGCGGGTCGGGATGATCCGGCCCAGCCACTTGTCGTAAAGCCCGATCAGGAATTCGAAGACCACGGTGCGGTCGAGCTTGCTCTCACCCTCGGCGCGGGCGGAGAAATTCATCGGCAGCTCCTTGATCCGCAGCGGCTCTTCGACCGTCGCGAGAATATCGAGCAGGATCTTGAAGCCCACGCCCGACAGGCGGTGAGCATCTGCCCGCAGCGTGGCGCTGCGCAGCATGAAGTAGCCGCTCAGCGGGTCGGTCAGTTCAACCCCAGTGACCTTGTTGGCAATCCGGTTGGCGAAGTTAGAGGCCTTGACCCGGTCGGGCCGGCCCCATTCCTCGGTGCTGGCCCCTTCGGCAAAGCGGCTGCCATAGGCCAGGTCATAGTCCCCGCTTTCGATCGCGGCGAGCATCTGCGGCAGCAGCGCCGGATCGTGCTGGTGATCGGCGTCCATCACGGCGACGACCGGGGCGGCGGTGGCGCACATCCCCTCGATCGCGGCCGAAGACAGCCCGCGCCGGCCGATGCGCTGGATCACGTGGACGCGGGGATCCTCCTGGGCCAGCGCGCGCGCTTCGTCGGCGGTGCCGTCGGGGCTGTTGTCATCGACCACAATGACTTCCCAACTGATCCCGGTCAGCGCCGCGTCCAGTCGCTCGATCATCGAGCGCAGGTTCTTGCGCTCGTTGTACGTGGGGAGGACGACGCCAAGCCGCAGGGTCATGTCACAGCCGCTCCAGCACCGCATCGCCGATCGCGGCCGTGCCTTGGCTGCCGCCCAGGTCACCCCCGCGGATGCCATCGGCGAGCGCCTTGGCCACGGCAGCCTCGATCTGCGCAGCCTGTGCTTCAAGCCCCAGCGAGTGGCGCAGCAGCATGGCGGCAGACAGGATCGTGGCCATCGGATTGGCCAGGCCCTTGCCGGCAATGTCTGGCGCCGAACCGTGGATCGGCTCGTACAGCCCCATCTTGCCGTCGGACAGGCTGGCCGAGGCCAGCAGCCCGATCGAGCCCACGCACATCGAGGCCTGGTCGGACAGGATATCGCCGAACAGGTTACCGGTGACGACCACGTCGAACTGGCCCGGATTGCGCACCAGCTGCATCGCCGCGTTATCAACGTACATGTGGCTCAACTCGACCTCGGGGTAGTCCCTGGCCACCTCGATCATCACGTCGCGCCAGACCTGCGAGGTCTCGAGGACATTGGCCTTGTCGACCGAGCAGAGTTTCTTGCCCCGACCCATGGCGGCGCGGAAGGCGACATGGGCGATGCGGCGGACCTCATCCTCGGCATAGGACATCATGTCCCAACCCTGGCGGCGGCCATCAGGCAGGGTGCGGATGCCCTTTTCGCCGAAATAGACGTCACCGTTGAGCTCGCGCACGATCAGCAGGTCGATCTGGCTCGCCACTTCCGGGCGCAGCGCCGAGGCGTCTTCCAGCCCAGCAAAGACCTTGGCGGGACGCAGGTTGGCAAACAGGCCCAGCTCCTTGCGCAGGCCCAGGATCGCCTGCTCGGGGCGCAGGTGCCGCTCAAGGTTATCGCAATCGGGATCGCCTACCGCGCCGAACAGGATCGCATCGCAGGCCCGCGCGATCTGCAGCGTTTCGGCCGGCAGCGGGTGACCGTGGCGCTTGTAGGCAATGCCGCCAACGTCACCCTCGAACAGTACGAGCCCGGGCAGATCGAGCGCTTCAAGGACGCGCACGGCTTCGCGCGTCACTTCAGGACCGATTCCATCACCGGCGAAAACTGCGATCTTCATGGGATTCCCAACCTATTCAATCCGGCCAAGCCGCTCCCGCAGCATGGCGCGCGCCGCCATAACATCGCTTCTCCGATCGGCAAGCGGATAGCGCGCCACCAGCGGCCCGAGCCGGTCAAAGGCCGCCAGCTGGACAGTCCAGTCAGGATCGGCGGGGCGCTCGATCTCGCCATAGCCCAGCTCGCGCAGCAGCAGCGCCTCGAAGGCGGTCAGCCCGGGCAGCCAGCCGCGCGCCGAGGGTGCATGGCAGACCGCATCGAGGAGCGCGGACAGCGCCAGGTACAGCGCCGGATAGGCCTGCCGTTCGGGCAGCGCGGAGGCCGCCAGCGTGGTCGCCCAGGTGATCGCGGCGGCAGGCAGCGGTTCGGTCAGCCAGGGACCGCGGCTCGCGGCCAGCTCGACCCGCGCGGAGGGCAGCTGGCTGCCGGGCCGGGCGCGCAGCTCGGCCTCGATCAGGTTGCCGGGCAGCAGCACCGGGCGCAGGTTCCGACCGCGCCCGCCGGCGACATAGGCTGCGACCAGCCCGTGGTCCTCGCTCAGCAACCGCAGGATCACGCCCGTCTCGCCGTGCGTGCGGGCAGCGCAAACAATCGCAGGGGTGCGCAGATCCATGCACGCGCTCTGGCCCGATGCGGTCCGGTGCGCAAGCTCAGCTTAGCGCGGCCTGCTTATCAATGCCGATGGCCGCAGCTTCCGGCCGGCCCATGGTCCAGTTCTTGCCCAGGCGAACAGTCGGGTTCGGCGCGCACCAGACTTCTCCGGTCGCATTGATCGCGGTCACCCAGATCAGGTTGTGCTCCTGACCATAGTCGATCAGGCCAAGGGCATAGCCTTCGCCTTTGCCAAGCACGTGGAGCGGTATCGGGGGATTGAGCTGGGTAAACATGGCAAGCCTTTAGGACGCTTGCCCTGCAACCATTGAAACAGCCGGGGGTTCCGTCAGCCCTTGCTGGGCTTGGCCTTCAAGGCGGCTTCAAGCGCGGCCAGGCGTTCGGCCAGAGCCTCATTCTCTTCGCGGGCCTTGGCGGCCATGTCTTTGACCGCGTCAAACTCCTCGCGGCTGACGAAGTCGAGCCCGCCCATCGCCTCACGGAAGCGCTCGCGCGCGTTTTCGCGGGCCTCGCGGCTGACACCGGCAACGGTCCCGGCCGCGCTGTTGAGCAGCTTGGCAAGGTCGGCGAACAGGGGATTCTGGCTTTGCATGCCGGCTAGATGGTCCCGCGCGCGGGCCGGTTCAAGCCCTATTCGAAGGT